>CANPPM010000034.1 GCA_947575935.1 uncultured Butyricicoccus sp.
ATCTACACGTTAATTGACACTCTTTCCCTACACGACGCTCTTCCGATCTCCGGCCCTGCTGGCGCAGTGGGTGCGACCGGTGCACAAGGTCCCGCTGGGCCGACCGGCCCAACTGGCCCTGCCGGCCCACAGGGTCCCACCGGCCCGACCGGCCCTGCCGGTGCAGAGGGCGCGGCGGGTGCACAAGGGCTCATAGGTCCGACCGGCCCAACCGGGCCCGCCAGCGGCCTTGCAACCTACGGCGGCGTTTATAACGCTGTACAGAGTACGCTGAGCCTGCCTGTCAACACACAGACCCAGCTCCCGCTTCCTTCGCCAATGCCTGGGAATGGCGTAACTTATACCGCCCCCAATGCAATCACCATCGACGAAGCTGGTAATTATGAAATTGACTATCTGATTAATCTGTTTACGTCGGCCGGGACTGATGTGACCTTTGCGGTGCAGGAGAACGGGGTAAATATTCCTTCAACCGTCAGCGGCCGGACCATGGCGGCCGGGGCCGTCACGCCGGTCAGCGGCAGCACAATCGCCAGCTTGGCTGCGGGCGCAGAGCTGACCCTGGTGATTTCTTCGCCTCAGGCAGTGGATATCACGCTGATCAGCGGAGTTAACACCTCGCTGACCGTTAAGAAGCTCAGCTGATCCGTTCCGTGCTGGAAAGTTCTCTAAAGGGGGCGTTTTCCAGCATCTGCTGGGGTTAACAGCTGCGAGAGCCGTCCTTTTGGGACGGCTCTCTTTCTCCGGAACATCAAAGGAGGGGGATTCTATGGGATGCTATCGCGTTTGCGTCTACGCAATCTGCAAAAATGAGGAGCGCTTTGCGGATACATGGATGGATTCCATGTCAGAGGCCGATCAGGTCATCGTCCTGGATACCGGCTCGGAGGACCGGACCGTAGAACGGCTGCGAAGCCGCGGGGCAGAAGTTACAGTCGCACATATTGAACCATGGCGCTTTGATACGGCCCGCAACCGCTCGCTTGCGCTGGTGCCCGAAGATACGGACATCTGTGTCTGTACAGACTTGGATGAGCGCTTTCAGCCCGGTTGGCGCGACCGGCTTGAAGCCGCATGGGGGGCTGACGTCAGCCTAGCCAATTACCGCTACACCTGGAATTTTAATCCGGACGGAAGCGAAGGGTGCGTATTCTGGATCGAAAAGGCGCATGCCCGGAAGGGCTTCACCTGGGTGCACCCCGTGCATGAGGTCCTGCAATGGACCGGCCGGCAGCCGCAGGGGCGCACGGTCACCGTGGACGGGATGCAGCTGGATCATCATGCAGATCCCGGGAAGTCGCGCGCGCAGTATCTTCCGCTGCTCGAACTCTCGGTGCGCGAAGCCCCGTTGGACGATCGAAATATGCATTACTTAGGACGCGAATACCTGTATTACCGCCGCTGGGATGCGTGTATTCAAACGCTGCAGCAGCACCTGGCCCTACCTACGGCGACTTGGAGTGATGAACGGGCGGCTTCCATGCGGTTCATTGCACAGGCATACCTGGGCAAAGGGCGGCGGGCGGTAGCGCGCGGTTGGTATCTGCGGGCCATTGCCGAAGCGCCGCACCTGCGTGAAGCCTGCCTGGATCTTGCAAGGATGCTCTATGAGGACGGCGAATGGGAGGGCGTGCTCTACTTTACCAAATGCGCGCTGCAGATCACCGAGCGGCCAAAGAGCTATATTTGTGAGGCTGCAAGCTGGGGGAGCCTGCCGCACGACCTGCGTTCGATTGCGCTGTTCCAAACCGGCAGGACGCGCCAGGCGTTGGAAGAGGCACGCCTGGCGCTGTCGTTCGCTCCACAGGAAGAACGCCTGCAAAAGAACGTAGCGATTTTGGAAACACTGAACGCGCAGCAGGGCGTACAGTGATCCGCCGGATACGGTACACTTTTTCATTGCGCCGCATAAAATGGAATGTGGCAAAGCCACACAAACCATCCTTTCAGAACCAGTTTCGCAGCGGAAGAAATGACGGCTGACAAGGGATTTTGCCAATGGGCAAGAAACTATTTCAGGAAATCCGCCGCGGTTTTCCTCCAAGGTCAGCGGAGTACACCGGCAAGGGCCCGGTCAGACGGCGTTTGAAAGACGGCAAACAGGTTCTAATTTCTGACAACAAGGAGAACGCCATGAATTGTTTTTCTTCCCCCGACCGGGATGGCTGCCAGGACGGACGGTATTTTCCAGACGACTGCTGCTGCTGTCCCCAGCCGCCGGTTGATCCGTGCTGTTGCTGCTGCTGCGTCGGGCCGCGCGGTGCAACCGGCCCGACTGGGCCTGCCGGGCGGAATGGCCTGACCGGTGCGACTGGCGCGACCGGCCCTACCGGGCCTATGGGCCCCATGGGATTCCCAGGCATACCGGGGGCCACGGGCGCCACCGCGGCATGACAGTATGCAAAACCGTTCTCCCCCAGTGGGGAAAAATGCTTTGCGGAGGGGCATCCCGCGGAGCTGCGGCAGAATCCAAACGTTACGCGTATTATGACCAATCTTTCCAAAGGAAAGAGTTCTAGATGATCCGGCCCGCCAGGGGAGCCGTTACTGCATGATCCAGCAGGTTAAACAGGGTTTTGCCGGTCCCTGCTTGGCGGAGGCAGCGACGTCAGGCCGTTTTCATCGTTTGCGCTGCGCCCTAGAACGTTTCGGCTGAAGCAGGAAACTCTGGCGTTTCCCGGCGCATGCGTTCCATGGGGAACCATTGTTCAAAGCATACCGGGATGTACCGCATGCCGAGCAAGGTCGGCAGATCGTGATGAAATCGATGCAGCAGCAGTTTCGAAAACTCCATGGCGGTCCGTTCCTCGCCGTCGATCAGCTGCGCTTCGGAAATTGCCAGCTGCGGTCTGTCCCACCAGCGCGCGCGCAGGCCCGCAATATCGCCGTCGTTGACTGCCAGCAGCAGGTCGGTGACAAAGCTGCTGAAACCGACGAAATCCCCCAACAAGCGTTCACGGTCCCGCCGCGTACCGCCGACCAGAATCGACAGCGTGCCTAGCGACAGTTTGGTCAGCGATTCCGGCACGCGCACCGGTTCCACCGCTGCGGCCAAAACCAGACGGAGCGTACCGATATCCAAATCGGCAAAAGCGGTTCCAAAGGTGAAAGACGCGCCGCCAAAGTGATCTATTGCAAGGCTGGTAAGGTCTTCCATCATCCCTAAGGAAAGATCGGCAGACGAATCGGCAGTCACCAGCATAGCTGCGCTTTCAATATCCCAACCGGGCTCCGGCTGCAGCGCCGCAATCCCGCGGTGCATTAGTTCCGCGGCGCAGGGGAGTTCCATTGCGGTGCCCTCCCAAAAATAGACCTCCCTGGCCTGCATCATCCGTTCAATAATTTCTGCGTCCGGATTTAGAAAGTTTGAGGGTGCGCACAGCTGCCGCTGCAGCGCGGCGCGGCCTGCCGATGTCAGCTTCTGTTTCATAGCGCCTCCTGAATCGATGTTCTCCCCGGCCTGCAGGGCCGTCCGTTACGTTTTCTTATGACAGTCCGGCAAGCGCATCCACAGGCAGTATGCAGCCGGTGGATACCAAAAAAGCATGTTCCATTCGACTGCCATACTGCCATATCATCCCAGTTTCCGCATCGATGCACAACATGCATGCGTTTTCCTGCGTCGCCTCCCCGGCGGAAATGCAAAAATAGCGGTTTCCCAGGATCTCTGCCGGCGGATAGGCATAAAATTTGTTTTTTTGCAGCAGGCTGCGCAATTCGTCCCATTCCTCCGACGGCTGAAAGGGGATAGAGACTCCGGAAAAAATGTTGTTTTGCTCACCGGATAAATAAAAAAAGTCCCTCCCGATGGCCGGAAAGTCGGTTTGCGCCAGTACCGGCGCTGCGATTCCGGCCCGCTCCATTTCCCGTTTCAGGTTATTTCGGACAGTACGCCGCAGCGAATCCAGCCGTTCTCGCAGCGAATCCCGCGTCCAGCCGGATCCGGCTGCCAGCCGCAGGCGCTCTGTGGTATTGCCGATGCCGTCCGCTGCCGTCATAACGATCGGGATCCCATAGTCCGGAAATTGTTCCTGCATAGCACAGGACTGGAATGCGGGCAGTGTGGAAAGTGTGGACAAAAGGTTGTACAGCTGTTCTGTATGGGAATCAAGGTCCTCCGCCAGATAGATTGAATACGCCTGAACGGCTTCCCCGAAGTAATCCACCCCATAAAAACGCTGTTCGTGGGAAACTTCCAGCCCGTATACGCCGTACTGCGCCAACAGCGGCACGGCATCACGGTTCCACTGGGCTGCGCGAAAAGAGTCTAGCAAAATATGACTGGCGCCATGCGGCAGCGGCGGTACGCCGTTGCTGCCGCCCGACCATCCGGGCGGCGTCCAACGCTCAAGTACCTCGAATTTCAACTGGGGTACTTCAGCGCAGGATGCGGAATAGTGCCTTTCATTCTGTCGTGCGCCCTCGGAAATCGGAAGAGAAATGGTAAAGTGCAGCCCATAGCGCGCTGTCAGCTGCGCCTCGATCTGTTGCGGCGTATAAAACGATCCTTTCATACAGCCCGTCGCCGCCACAAAAAATAGGACCGAAAGCAGCCAGATCCTACCTTGCCCCCGGCCGGTACGGCGCAAGCCAGGGAGGCTGTCAGGTTCGGCCTGTTTTTCCCTGTGGGCTGTCTGCGGGCATAAAACCTGCCGTTGGGGGCTGTGGAACCGCCGCGCCCTCATGGCGTACTCCCTGCCTGATGGCCGCTGTCGATGACCAGGATCTCGTCCCCGCGCTCCACAATCAGTTGATCTCCGTCAATGGTAATCCGGTCACCGGAGATAAAGCGCTGCCCTCCTGTAGAATTGCCCTGTGATATAGGAAATAGGGTGGCACAGAGTTCCTGCCGCAGCGCTTCTGCATCGAAATGCAGATAAGGGGATTCTTTTTGGAACGGCGTAAAGTACACTTGGGTCCGGCTCTCTTCTGCAGTCCGAAACCGGACGCTGAACTGCCCGGACGCTGCGCCCGCGCCAGGCGCTTGGTACTGTGGGGCCTGCGCTGCGAAAAAAGCGTCCAGCAAAGGGAGCGCCCGCTCCATTTCCTGCGCATCGGGCAGGAGGATGAGAAAGCTGTATTCTGGGAAATAGGGATCTTCGGTGGACATCGTGCAGTCAGAGAGAAGATCCGTACCAGCCAAAAATTCCTGAAATGCACGCCCAAGCGTCGCTGCCGCCGCATTGCGTTCCCCGTTTTCCCGCAGTTTTTCAGTCGTTTCCTGCACATCCAACGCGTAGCAGCCGGTATCCCATTGATAACAATTCGCCCTGGCCCGCGCGAAAATGCCGGGAAGCACTTCCCTCTGTATTTGTAAATTGCTGGTTTCATGCGGTGTGGCGCTGGTGGAAAATGGGAATTCTTGATTCAGCCGGGCGATCATCGCCCCCAGCAAAGCGATCTTATCCTCCCAGCCTTCTTCCGGAAGGGTAATGGTCAGCGTTTCTGCCTCAAAGGGCAGGGCAGCCCCGGCGCAGAACTGCGTTAGGCTGTGCCGCAGGGAGGCATCCAGGAAATGGTCTTTGAATTGATGGTATTTTTGCGGGAAAATGACGGGGATTGGGCCCGGATTTTGATTTTTGGCCGCATCATATACGTCAAAAGAGAAGGCGCGGTTCTCTGCAGGCGCAGCGGTATAATGCCTGCCTTTGATGACAAACGCCTCGTCGTATGGTTCGACAGACAACAGTACGAAATCGATGCCGTAGGTGTTCCGCAGCTGCAACAGCACCTCCCACGGTTCATACAGCCGCGGGGTCGGATGCGGCACGCAGGAAGTCAGCAGCGCCAATGCACCGATACACAGCGCCAAAGCAGGCTTCAACCCGGCGCCTCCTTTCTCCTCATTCACCGTTCGGGCCGCCTTGGCGGCCGGTTCCCAACCAATCTGTTATGGTACTTTGGTCATTCGTCCCAATGGCGGTTGTCAGGGCGAGGGCGCCGCGGCCGCCAGATGGGAACGTATTGGCGGTTGGATGCTCTTGGAATGGAAAACAGAGCTTGCAAAAGAATTGTTTCACAGTAGGGCGTAGGGACAGGCGAAACGTCCCCTGCGAATGGGAGGCTGGGTTAGGTCCTTTTGAGCAGGATGATACCGCAGACAAGCGCATATCCGATGATCGCAATCAAAGACGCTTCTGAACCAAATCCCGCGCCTGTTAATAAGACGTTATCTGATGGGATCGTGATTTGCAGCAGCGGTTCGCCGTAGGCCCCCTGTGCAGTTGTTATATGCAGGATGCTTGTTACCATCGTAAAATTCCATACGGAATGCATAAAAGCATTGTTGCTGATTGAGTTCCCCCGATAGGCAACCAGGGAAAACATGACGCCGACCAGCGTACCGCTTACAACTAAAAGCGCGATGTTCACGAGGGTAAAACGCTCCAGCGCGGGGATGTGGGCCAGACTGAATAGAAAGGACGGCAATAGGATGGCGGCCGTTTTCCCCCAGCGGTTTTCGAGCAGCTTCATGAGGAAGCCGCGGAATAACATTTCCTCCAGGATACCGGCTTTTAAGGCCATCAACAGGGAAGCAAGGAGGATCAAGACCGTATCGACGGAGCCAAAGCGGTTTCCTTCTATTTTTCCAATCATTCCAAAAATAGAAACGACAAACACGGGGAGCAGGACCGATAGGATAACGCCCCATCGTTTCAGGGCAAATGTAATCCCGAAATCCTCCATTTTTAAATAAAGGCGTTTGGTTGTGTATTGCCAGAATAAAAGGAATGTAAGTAACAGGCAGCCGGACATTCTCAGGATCACGTACCATTCACTGCTTGGGGGCGTTACAAGAGAGAAGAGCAGATCAAACATCAGACTGCTGAATAAGTCGCCGGCAAGAAACAATAAAAAGTAAACGGCTGCAAGGAGGAGCGTCTTTGGGGTTGAGAATGAAGATCGCTGCATGGTCAGCGCCCCTTTCAATTGTTGGTTATTTGATGGGTTATAATTCAAGTATAGCACCCGTATGAACGATATGCAATCCTTATTTCCGGTGCAGATTACAGTGCCGGGACAGCTCACGGCGCCGCCCGCAGAAATCGGTTTTTTTACATTTCGTTAATGCATTTTCCGACTCCAGGGTATATAATAAAAAAGAATAGCCTCAAAGACGAACAAAATAGATGGGATGGTACAAAATGGCAAAAAAAATTTTGATTGTGGAAGATGACGACAATATTCGCGAGCTTCTTCGTTTATACTTAGAGCGTGAGGATTATGAAATTATTGAGGCAGAGAACGGGGCGGTAGGGATGACCCGTTTCAAGGCCGATTCGCCCGACATGATCCTGCTGGATATGATGATGCCGGTCATGGACGGATGGCAGGTCTGCCGTGAAATCCGGGAATCAGGCTCGACCACGCCGATCATTATGATCACTGCGAAGGGGGAGACGATGGATAAAGTCACCGGCCTGGAACTGGGTGCGGACGACTATATTGTCAAACCACTTGAAATGCAGGAGGTCGTTGCCCGTGTGCGCGCGCTGTTCCGCAGGCTGGCGCCCGAGGAGGTGGGCAAGCTCTCCTTTGAAAATCTGGTGATCGATAAGCAGGCATATGACTTGGTGGTGGCGGGCAAGCGGGTAGACGCGCCGCCCAAGGAAATCGAACTGCTTTATTTTCTCGCGCAAAGTCCCAACCATGTATTCACCCGGGCGCAGCTGCTGGACGATGTTTGGGGCTTTGATTACTTTGGCGATACCCGGACGGTGGATGTGCACGTTAAGCGGCTGCGGGAGAAGCTGGAGGGCGCGTCGGACAGGTGGGAGCTTAAGACGGTTTGGGGCGTCGGCTATAAATTTGAGACCAAGGACTGACCGCGCAGTGCGCCGCCGTATGGGTGGGATCAGCCTTGCGTTGAGGCCGGCGGCAGAAGGAGGAGCATCATGGCAAGACGCAGCTTTTTCTGGCGGAATTTCATTTCTTACTCTATGCTGATTCTGGTATCGGTCATGGTTGCGACGTTGGCTTTCTTTTACCAGGTCGACCGCTATATGCTGACCGAGACCCAGGGCCAGCTGCGCCGTACCGCAATGTATTTGGCTGACCAAACCGCGATGATTGTAGCGGGCGCGCCCGAGGACACCGTTACGTTGTACCGGCGCGGGCTGCTGCGCACCGTCAGTGAAAACAAGGTAACGATCATCGTGACCGACCCCTATGGCACGGTCAGCCTGTGGGCGGATGAACACGGCATCACCAGCAGCGGCTCGCTCCGGGTTACGCCGCGCGCCGCGCAGCGGGTACGCCTGATGGGGTATTATTCCGATATGGGCACGCTGGGCGTGCTGGAGGGGGACAGCTATATTGTCGGCGCGCCCTGCCGCAACGACGCGGGCGATGTCACGGCGTTGGTATTTGTCGCGGCGTACAGTGCGGCGATCTCCCGTGTGATGCATACGCTTTCCAATACCGCGCTTTTTGTAATGTTGTTTACGCTGATTGCAGCGCTGGTGCTGTCCTATTATATTTCCCGGCGCATGACCCGCCCGCTGAAGACTATGGCGGGCGCGGCGCAGGAATTTGCCTCGGGGAATTTCAGCGTACGCGTCCCTGAAGACAGCCGCTGCGAGGAAATTGACGAGCTTGCAATGGCCTTTAACAACATGGCCAATGATCTTGCCCAGCTGGAGGAACTGACGCGCGGGTTTATCGGCAATGTCTCGCATGAATTTAAGACCCCGATGACCACAATCGGCGGCTTTGTGGATGGTATGATTGATGGCACTATCCCGGTCGGGCAGCGCGACAAATACCTGCAGACGATCTCGGAAGAGGTCAAGCGCCTGTCCCGCATGGTAACCCGTATGCTGGATGCGGCCAAGATCCAGTCTGGAGAGCTGATTTTGAGCCCAGCGCCTTTCGACTTCTCTGAAATGGCAAGCCAAATCCTTTTTTCTTTCGAACAGAAGATCGAGCAGAAGGGGATCGATGTCGACGCTGTGCTTGACGATCGCCTTTGGGTCATGGGCGACCGGGATCACGTATTCCGGGCGGTCTATAACCTGGTTGATAATGCGGTCAAATTTACCGTACAGGGCGGGCGGCTGACCCTGCGGGCCCAGGCGAAAACCTCGATGTGTGATTTTTCGATCACCAATACCGGCACCGGCATAGCGCCGGAAGATATTCCACATATTTTCGACCGGTTCTATAAGGCCGACCGTTCCCGTTCGCTGGATAAAACCGGCGCAGGGCTCGGGTTGTACATTGTGAAAAACATCATCAATTTGCACGGCGGAGATATTTCGGTGCGTTCAGACGGAGGGGAGACCGAATTTTCCTTTACGCTGCCGCTGGTGCAGAAGAATGTAAATGACACGGATGCGAAACCGCGGGGTTCTTCTCCGAACACTGCCAAGGATTTTTGAAGATTTGCTGTTGCCTGACAAAAGCGAACGGTCCGTATTTTCCTGGACGGAATGCAGGTTCTGCAGCGGCAACAGCAAACAGGTATGAAAATTCCCGCAAAAGGGCGAACCCCCTTTGCGGGAATTTTCAGCAAAACAGCAGTTGTATTTCTGTCTTCGGCGCCACGGGCAGGGGTTCGCGGCAGGGGACGTCAGTGGGATGCGTCCGTTGTCAGCGCCTCCAGTTCGTCAACCAATGCGCCAAACTGGCGCAGGGCAGATTCGACTGGCGCGGGTTTCGACATATCCACACCTGCGCTGCGCAGCAGCGCAACCGGATCCATAGAGCTGCCGCCGCTTAGGAACGACAGATATGCCTCCACCGCAGGCGCGCCTTCGCGCAGGATGCGTTGGGAAAGTGCGATCGCCGCTGAAAAGCCGGTTGCATACTGATATACATAAAAATCATAATAAAAATGTGGAATCCGTGCCCATTCCAGCGCAATCTGTTCGTCCAGAACCATGTCTTCCCCGTAATATTCCCGGTTCAGCGCACGGTACTTGGCCGACAGTGACTCTGCCGTCAGCGCCTGACCGGCGCGGATCTGTTCGCTGCACCACAGCTCAAATTCGGCAAACATCGTCTGCCGGTACAGCGTACCGCGGAACTGTTCCAAAAAGTGGTTGACCAAATAGGCGCGGCGGCGTGGATCTTCCGTTTTCCCAAGCAAGTACTGCATCAGCAGCGCCTCATTACAGGTGGAAGCGACCTCGGCGACAAAAATCACATAGTTTGCATACGTGACCGGCTGGGTGCGGTTGGAGAGATAGCTGTGTAGGGAGTGCCCCATTTCGTGCACCAGTGTAAACATGTCGTCCAACGTATCGGTATAGTTGAGTAGCACATAGGGGTGTACGCCATATGCCCCGGCAGAGTACGCCCCTGACCGCTTGCCCTCGTTTTCATAAACATCGATCCAGCCGCCTGCAAAGCCCTCGCGAAGGATGGAAAGATATTCCTCCCCAAGGGGCGCAAGCGCTTCAAGCGCAGTCTGGCACGCTTCCGCATAGCTGACTTTGATATCCTGCCCGGCTACGATTGGGGTGTACAGGTCGTAAAAATGAAGGTCGTCTACACCGAGCAGCCGCTTTCGCAGGCGCACATAACGGTGCATGGCGGGCAGGCCGGCCCGGACCGACGCGATGAGGTTATGATAAATTTCGACCGGCACCTCGTTGCCGTCCAACGCGGCATGCAGCGCAGAATCATAATGCCGCGCCTCTGCAAAAAACTGCAGCTGGCGCATTTGTGCGGACAGGATGGCCGCCGCGGTGTTTCGGAACTGTCCGTATGCACCGTAAAGGGATTCGAACGCGGATTGGCGCAAGGTACGGTCCGGCGACTGCAGCAGTGGTACAAAGCTGCCGTGTGTAACCGGGTGGGACTTGCCCTCGCGGTCGAATGCATCTGGAAAACGCAGATCTGCATCGTTAAAATAGGAAAAAATATCATCCGGCGACTGTCCTAGCTGCCCGGCGGCGGCAAGCAGCGCCTCACCTTCCGGGGTCAGCGTATGGCTGCGCATACGGCGCACCCGGTCGATCAGAAGACGGTAGTGCTCCAGCGCGGGCTGGGCCGCATAGTAGGCATCCAGCGTCTCGTCTGGGATTGCCAAAATCTCCGGCGTAGAAAATGCGGCTGCACGATTGATCTCGATGGCGAGGTTGAGAAATAGGGCGCTCATCTCCTGATAGACCGCATTGCGGGTATCCTCATCCGACTTGCGCTGCGCATAGTTCCCCAACCGGTCCAGCGTCTGAGACAGCTCGTCGCTCAGCTGCAGAAACGATAGCAGTGTATCAGCTCCGTCGGCTAGGCGGCCTTTGTAGGCTGCCAAGCGCTTGGGGCTGTCCTTTGCGGCGGCATAAGCTTCCTTCCAGCTGGTGTCGTTTGGATAGAGATCGGCAAGGTTCCAAGTAAAGCGCGGGTCAGCCCCTGCGCGGGAGGGAATGGTTGACATATCGGATCGCTCCTTTTTGGTGTAGTACGCCTGTTGCAGGAAAAAACGGCGCCGCACAGCAGTGCTTCGATTCAAGGCCTGCCGTTTTGCCTGCCCTTACAGGTGGATAGTATCGGCGGAAGATGCGGCAGCTTATGCGGCCCTCATGAAATGCAATCGGACCGGCGGCTGCAGCACAGCGCAGCTGCCGGCAAAAAATGCTGTTTTGGTCCGTGTTTTCCGCCCATTCGGGAATCCTTCTGCAAGTAGTATAGCATATCAGAATTCCCTTGTAAATGAATGTGCAAAATTTGGGAATTGTTTTCCCTCCAGCCCTTGACAAACGTTCGCAAAGGCGTTATGATCAGAGTACTAAAACGAGATAAAGGAGGCTGAGTATGATGAAAAGACGATTTTTTGCACTATTATGTGCGCTTATGCTGGTATTATCGGCCTGTTCGTCTAAGGGGACGGATGCCGCCGGCGGCAGTGCGGATACCCAGCAGGACACGGAACCGCTTGACCCGGAGGAAACCCAGCAGGTTGCGGTCTTTGTCCCGGACGCACAGGCGGAATACCTGACCGGCGCTTATGTCACCGTTCCCTCACGCGCATCTTTGCCTGAGATGCTGATTGACGGGCTGATCTCGCAGGGCGCGCTTCCGGAAGGGGTGGAGATTATTCAGTGTTCCTTCAAGTTTATGGATGGCCGCTTTGAGCTTGATCTCAACAGCGACTATTTGACCGCGCTGGAGGCGGGAGGCTCCGCCGGGGAGGCGATGACGCTTTATTCGGTGGTCAATACCTTCCTCTTTAATTATCCGACAGCCGAGTCTCTCATCCTGACCGTTGAGGGAAAAAGCATTGAGACCGAGCACGGCGTGTACAAGGATCCATTCCGTGAGATGCAGCATTTGAGACAATAATAACAGGCCGGTTTTAAACGATGAAAACCGGCCTGTTTTATTTTGTCCCGCAGGGGTTTGCCAGCGCCTTTTCTCCTGCGGGCGGAGCCACGAGGTTTAAGACGGCGCAAAAACACTGCCGGTCTAAGGTTCGGATTTCAACGGCACATATCTCGGGCCAGCTTCAACGCTTCTTCTGCGTGCGAGTTCAGATGGCTGTGAGGACGCCGAGATCTGCACGTTAAAGATTTTTCGATTCCGTCCCATCGCTTCTCCAGAAGCAGATATACGGCCGGTATTGATTGTACTTCTATAAATACGTCGAAAGATGTAACATAGTTGTGCCTTTACAAGCACGTCAAACCGTGGTAGAATAGATGCGTACACAACAAAGGGGGTCATGCTATGCCGTCAAAACAAGGCACAAAACAGGTTACTGCGAACAAAAAAGCATATCATGATTACTTTGTTGAAGAAAAATGGGAGGCAGGGATCGAGCTATCCGGGACTGAGGTCAAGTCCATTCGGGCAGGCACGATCAATTTGAAAGATTCTTACTGTACTTTTAAGGATGGAGAAATATTCGTCCGCGGAATGCATATCAGCCCCTATGAGCAAGGGAATATCTTTAACAAGGATCCCATGCGCGTCCGGCGATTACTGCTCCATAAAAAGGAGATCCTTTCTCTATACGGTAAAACCAAGCAGGACGGATATTCTGTTATTCCGCTGTGTGTGTATTTCCGTAACTCCCGTGTTAAGGTTGAAATTGGCTTGTGCAAGGGGAAAAAGCTCTACGATAAACGGGCTTCCATCGCCAAGCGTGACGCAGCGCGTGAAATGGACCGCGCGTTGAAAAGCAGAGACCGGTGATCAAAGGCACCGTTTTCACCCCATACGGGGACGTAACGGGTTCGACGGGGGTGTTGAAGCCGGGATAGCGGGCGGCAGTGAGGACGCTGCCTTAAAAGCCTCAACTGTTTATAAATTAAACAACAACAACAAAACTTTACTGGCTGCCTAAGTTAGGCTGGCCCGTCATCCCGAGGCAGACCGCGGCCTCGGTGCATGGCGTCGTTATGCGGTGAACGTGTACGGGTTAAGCTTTGCGCCCGTCATGTAAAATGAAGCTACTAAAGCGGTAAGCCTGTTTGCCGGCGTACCGCGGAGGGAATGTAAAAAGACAGACTGCGCCCGGAGAAGTCCTTGTGGATGCGCTTTCGGACAGGGGTTCAACTCCCCTCGTCTCCACCAAAAGGGGGCCAGACGAACCGGGCAACGATTTATTTCGTTGGTCCTGT
>CANPPM010000035.1 GCA_947575935.1 uncultured Butyricicoccus sp.
CAGATCACCATATGTTTCCCTCCCTCAGAAAATCCATCGCAATCAGATGTAAATATAATTTACCTTTATTATAGAACAGAAGGGTATTTCTGTCAATATATTCGCCTGAAAAAACTGAATAAAAGCGACAGCAACAAATTGTAAAACCTAACAATTGCATTTCTTCGTTGATTTTGCTAGAATAGGAGTAAATTATATTTACATTTGAAAGGAGGGCAGCCTTTATGGACCGTGCCGCGCTTGGGAGCCGGATTAAAGAAGCAAGGCTTGCGAAAAAGCTGACCCAAACCGAGGTGGTTGGCAGCTTTATTACCCGAAACATGCTGAGCCAGATCGAAAGTGGGACCGCTACCCCTTCCATCCGGACGCTGAATTATCTGGCTGAGGTGCTCGACCTGTCGGTCGAGCAGCTGATTGGTGCGGAAGAGTCGTCCGACCTGGCGTTGCTGCAGGAGGTCAAACAGCGGCTGCGTGAGGGCGCGTTGGAGGAGGCGCTAGAAAAGGCGGTGGCGCTGCCCGAAGCGTTTGCAGATGAGCGTGCGGCGCTGCTTGCACGGGCCAGCCTGCTGCGCGGGGAAGAGCTTGCGCAGCAGGGGGCGCTGCCGCGGGCGGCTGAGTTGGCACGGCGGGCGGCTGAATTTTCTGATGTGGGTGTGTATGCCAATCAGAATATCAAGGCGCAAGCGTTGTTGTTGTTGGGACAGTTGGCCGAGGAGTTGGCTGAGTATTACCGAAAGCTAGCCGAACCATAGAAAGAGGTTTTGGAAAGGCGTTGAGTGAAAAACGATAGTGTTTGAATGGGCTGGGGCCGCTGTTCTGTCTGGACAGCGGCCTGTTTGTTGTCTAAAGTTGTAGCGCGGTGGAGAGGGGAGAAATTCTGGCGGAGGCAGAGTCCATTTGAAGCAGGAATCCGGAAGGCAGTCTATAGAAAATAGGCGGGGACAGCCGAAACAACAAGCGGTACGCAGAGGAGGGGAAACGCTGGAATCTGCCCGATTGTATGGAGAGCCGACAGCGAAAAATCCGGGAAATATTACACCTCGTAGCATGATTACAATAAGTAATTTTTTGGCGAGAAATCATAAAAAAATGAATTTTTACACAGATATGTGTCGAAAAGAAACGGGAAAAGGGGAAGATTGCGCTAATTTCTCCTTTACAAACTGGAATAAAATGGTAACCTATAACTAAGAGAACAATCAAGAAAGGGAGATCGTTATGACACCACCAATCAGCTTCTCTACCACAGACCGGCCGCTGCGCCGGATCCGTATCAATATGATCACCCGAAATCCCTATCAGCCGCGCAAATATTTTGATCCGGAAGCGATCAATCAATTGGCGGAGTCGATTCGTTTGTATGGGGTGCTCAATCCGCTGACGGTGCGCAGGAAAAGCGGGGGCTTTGAGCTGATTGCGGGAGAACGCCGGCTCCGGGCGGCAAGGGCGGCGGGGCTCACCGAGGTGCCTTGTATTGTCATGACTGCAGATGAGCAGGATTCTTCGGCGATCGCACTGGTTGAAAATTTGCAGCGGCGGGATCTGGACTTTTTTGAAGAGGCATATGGGTATCGGCAATTGATTGAGCTGTATGGACTGACACAGGAGGAGGCGGCAAGACGTGTCGGGAAAACACAAAGCGCGGTTGCTAATAAACTGCGTTTGCTGAAGTTATCTCCAAAGAATATGGATTTGATTCGAGAGGCTGAGCTGACCGAACGGCATGCCCGGGCATTGCTGCGGATCACGAATGAAGAAGCGCGGCTGGCCGCTACCCGTTATATTATTGAGCATGAACTAAACGTCAGCCGGACGGAACAATACATAGACAAGCTTTTGACAGAGCAGGAGTTGGCGGCGCCGCAAAAGGGAAGGATCCGTATGATGGTAAAGGATGTCCGTTTGTTTTTAAATACAATTGATCGGGCGGTTGGGACAATGCAGTCCTGCGGCGTACGCGCTGATGTGCAGAGGGAAGAAAATGAGAATGGGCTTCGCCTGACCATTTCCATTCCGCATGCGCGTGCAGAATAAGTTTGGATATGCTGTATTTTGCGCTGCATAAATGAAAGGGCAAAGGGGGGGAGAGGTCTAAAATATGGATGTGATACCTTGTATCCGAACCAGGAAGGGAAGGAATTTTTCCTCATTTTTGCGGGCAATGTGCAGAGATAGTGGACTATGTCTTGCTTAGCTGATATCACTGGCGTGGTTTGCATGCCACGGCATGGAGGCAGCTTTATTTGGATTTACAGGGTTTCACAAGAATAAACAAAAGACAGCATTTTGCTGCCCCGCGCATGTGCGCGGGGGTTTTTGTGTTTCCTGGTGTTTTAGAGTGCCGAAAAGGGGAAAGCTATTTGCAGATAAACTTAGCGCTTGTATTTGCTGTTTCGGCGGCAAGAGACGCTGCAAGAAGGACAGCGTTTCACGTGAAACATTTTTATTTCGATATTCCCTTGCAAGAATCGCTGAAAAGCGATATAATAGGATTATGATAAATTATCGAAATATCGAGGCGAGATTATGGCAAAAATTATAGCGTTTGCTAATCAAAAGGGCGGGGTAGGGAAAACTACGACCGCCGTCTATTTAACCGCTGCGCTGAGCGAAATGGGGAAGCGGGTTCTGCTGTGTGATTTTGATCCACAGGGGAATGCTACCTCGGGGGTCGGCGTAGATCCGCGACGCCTGGAAACGACTGTCTATGATCTAATCCTTGAGGAGGAACCCAAGGTACGGGAGGCCATTGTGCAGACCAAATGGGCAGATGTTCTGGGGTCAAATACAGAGCTCGCCGGTGCGGAGATTGATTTAATCTCCATGTCCGAGCGTGAGTACCGTCTGCAACGCATTTTAAAGCAGATTGCAGATGATTATGATTATATTATGATTGACTGCCCACCCTCGTTAGGCATTTTGACGCTGAATTGTCTTTGTGCGGCGGACGCTTTTCTGGTACCGCTGCAGTGCGAGTATTATGCGCTTGAGGGGTTGTCGCAGCTGATGAATACCGTTCGTGCGGTACAGCGCGGGCTCAACAAGGGTATACGGTTGGAGGGTGTGCTGCTGACGATGTTTGATGGGCGGACCAATCTCTCGATTCAAGTTGTGGAAGAAGTTAAGAAGCATTTTGGCGACAAAGTTTATTCGACTGTTGTGCCGCGGAATGTTCGTCTGAGTGAAGCGCCCAGCCACGGTCAGCCGATCACGGCATATGACCGTTACTGCCGCGGTGCTGAAGCTTATCAAGAACTGGCACAGGAATTCATTGCGAAGAATTGACCGAGGAAGGTGAAGGAATGTCGAAGACGAAGGGCGGGCTAGGGAAGGGCCTTGGATCTCTGTTTGGCGAAATTGAGGTTGCGCCGGATGGGACTGTGCTTTCCGGGGAGCCGCCGCGAACCCTGCCAATGACACGGATTGAGCCGAACCAGGATCAGCCGCGGAAGGTGTTTGATCCGGAGGCGATGCAGGAGCTGACGGAATCCATTAGGATGCATGGCTTGATTACGCCGATTACAGTGCGAAAACGGGAGAATGGCCTTTATCAAATCATTGCCGGCGAGCGCCGGTGGCGTGCAGCGCGTTCGGCTGGGCTGACGGAGATTCCGGCGCATATTATTGAGGCGACAGATCAGCAGGTCATGGAACTGGCTATGGTGGAAAACCTGCAGCGGCAGGATTTGAATCCAATTGAAGAGGCCGAAGGCTTTGAAAATTTAATGAAGAGCTGCGGGCTTACTCAGGAAGAGGCTGCTGAACGTGTGGGGCGTTCCCGTCCGGCAGTTGCCAATTCTTTACGGCTGTTGTCCCTATCACAGCCACTGCGGGAAATGGTTGCCGAGGGGCGGCTCTCCAGCGGCCATGCGCGGGCCCTACTTTCCATCAAAGAAGAAGACCGGCGACTGGAAGCGGCAGAACGGATGCAGCGCATGACCGTCCGTCAGGCGGAAAGCCTGGCCAAGAGAATGAATAAAAAGCCAAAGGAAGAGCCCGCTGCATCTGAAGATTTCAGCGTAGACTATATCGCCGAAATTGAACGGACTTTGGAGGGCTCGCTGGGGCGTAAGGTAACAATCACGCAGGGAAAAAGTGCGGGTTCCGTAGCGTTGGAGTTCTATGGCGCGGATGATCTGGAACGGCTGATTCAGGCATTGAAGGGCCTGCTGGTGTGATGGGAGGCAAACATGGACGAACACAAAAGCCCAGAACAGAAAAAACAGGCATCTCATTTCATGGCATTTTATGTTGTAGCGCTCTTTTCCATTGCATTGGTGCTCATTCTGTTAAGTTATTTAACGCAGGTGCGTGCAGATGATCAAGTGGCACACGCGGAGACCCAGCTGCAGGAACAGGTAAGCGCGACCCAGGGGATTCAGGCAAAGATGGAAATCATTCAAGAAGCAAGCAACGAACAGGCGCAGCAGATTGCCGTACTGGAAGAGGCGCTGGCTGAGGCAGAGGAGGAGACAGAACTGCTGGACAAGCGTGCGGATGCACAGGAGCGGCTGCTGAGGGCCTGCGGATATGCGCTGGACGGTCAAACGGAGCAGCTCAGCGCCGAACTGGAAGCAATGCTGCGGGTCTATTCTTTAGATGAACTGGATGGCAGCAGTCCGGAGAAGTTGGTTTGGTCGGCAGAAAACGCGGTGTTGTTTGGGCGGCTTCGGGCTTCCGAAACGGAAGAAGAAAAAACAAATCCATAAAAGGAAGGGAAAAAGAATGTTAGATATTAAATTGATTCGGGAAAATACCGAGAAAGTTCAGGAGCGCCTTGCGCTGCGCGGCAAGAGCTATGACGAGGAGATTGCAGCTGCACTGGCACTGGATGACCGTCGCAAGCAAATTATCCTGGAGGTTGAGGGACTTAAGGCGGAGCAAAATAAGGTGTCCAAACAGATTCCCCAGATGAAGAAGGCAGGGGAGGACACCACTGCGATTATGGCTGAGATGAAGCAGATTGCGGAGCGGGTCAAAGGCTTGGATGGAGAGCGTTCCGAAGTGGAAGGAAAGCTGAAGGAGGCGCTGCTCTGTATTCCAAATGTTCCTGATGACCGGGTACCTGCTGGTACAGATGATTCGTGCAATCCTGAGGTGCGGCGCTGGGGCGAGCCGCGCGCCTTTGATTTTGAGGTGCAGGCGCACTGGGATATTGGCGCAAAGCTGGGGATTCTTGACCCCGAAACCGCAGCAAAAGTAACAGGTTCGCGATTCCATTTTTATAAGGGATTAGGTGCGCGGCTGGAGCGTGCCGTGATCAATTACTTTTTAGATACGCATACGAGCGAAAGCGGCTATACGGAGATTTTGCCTCCGTTTATGGCAAATACTGCATCAATGACCGGTACGGGTCAGCTGCCAAAATTTGCGGAGGATATGTATCACTTGGAAAATACCGACCTGTATATGATTCCGACGGCAGAAGTGCCGGTAACGAATATGTTTCGGGATGATATCCTTCCAGCGGACCAGCTGCCGGTACGATACTGTGCGTATTCGGCTTGCTTCCGAGGGGAGGGCGGATCGGCAGGGCGCGACCAGCGCGGCCTGATTCGTCAGCATCAGTTTAACAAAGTGGAGCTTGTTAATTTTACTGCCCCGGAGGACTCCTGGAATCAGTTGGAGAACCTGACACATGCAGCGGAAAAAGTATTGCAAGGGCTTGGTCTGCCCTATCGAGTGGTTTGTCTGTGCACCGGGGATATCGGGTTTTCATCGGCTTGTACCTACGATATCGAGGTATGGATGCCCTCTTATAATCGATATGTAGAAATCTCTTCCTGTTCAAATTTCTTGGATTATCAGGCACGCCGTGCCAATATTCGCTGTCGGAATCAGGAAGGCAAACCGGTATTTGCGCACACGCTGAATGGTTCCGGCGTAGCAGTCGGCCGGACGGTAGCCGCCGTTCTGGAAAATTACCAGAATGCAGATGGGACCGTAACTGTGCCCGAGGCGCTGCAGAAGTATATGGGCGTTGCGCTGCTCAAATAAGGCGTTTTTCAGGGTTCGGACGGAGCAGTTTCGTTCGGACCCTGTTTGCTTACTGAGGTGAAAGATGGACGAAATCAATCAGGGAAAAAAAAGACGCAGGCGGCGAAAAAGAAAAAGCGCCATAAATCCGGATGAAGGCATACAGGCGCTTTTGCAGCCGCGCCAGGAACTACAGGAGCAGGTGCTGGAAAGCTGGTTCCATCCCGAGCTGTTGACTGGATGTACCCCGGCAGAACGCTATTTTGTACGATTGCTGCATGAGGCGCTACGCATCAGTACAGCGGATCGCCGGCGGGATCACTGCAGTTCGATGGGAAAGAAGGCACAGCGATTTGCTGCTGCATTTTTAAAAATGGAATTTGAAATAAATGGGGGTACTGAGCCGGTATTGACGCGTTTCCGCTATGCGCTGCCCGCCTATATCCGGCTGCCCGAGCACCCGCTGTGCCAAAGTATTGCATCGCATTATACGTTTTGCTTGTTGGGAATGGCGCGGATGCAGCTTAGCGATTTCAGAGGCAGGGAAGCGGCGGAAGCGTTTTTGGCATTGGATGACTTCCCGGTTTCTGAGTTGCTGGATCATTCGCTGTATATGCTGTATCAGCGGGATTTTGTACCGAAATATGTGCAGGCGCCGCTTGAGCAGTTGATTGAGGTCGATCCAAAAGAGGAGTATCCGGCGGCACGTCTGATGAAACGGCGCTTTGTTATTCATGCGGGCGGGACGAACACCGGAAAAACCTATCAGGCAATTCAGCGGCTGAAGCAGGCAAAAAGCGGGGTATATCTTGCGCCACTGCGTCTGTTGGCGTGTGAAATTCAGGATACGTTGAATCAGGACGGCGTGCCATGCAGTCTGCTGACCGGTGAAGAAGAGGATCTCCTCCCGGCAGCGCAGCACATTGCCTCAACGGTAGAGAAGCTGAATTTGTATGAGCAGTATGAGGTTTGTGTGGTTGACGAGTGCCAAATGATCGCGGATCGGGAGCGGGGATTTGCCTGGACGCGGGCCATTTTAGGCTGCCAGGCAGAGGAGATCCATCTATGTACTGCGCCAGAGGCGTTGCAGCTGTTGATGCGTCTGATAGAAAGCTGTGGAGATATAGTAGAGATTTGCCGACACGAACGAACTACCCGTCTGGAGTATTGTCCGGAACCGATTTCGCTGGAGGAAACCGCGCCGGGGGATGCACTGATTGCATTTTCAAAAAAGGCGGTACTGGAATATGCGGACCACATGAACGCCGCAGGCCATCCAACCTCCATCATTTATGGTGCGCTTCCATATCCGGCGCGGAGGATGCAGATGGAGCGTTTCCTTCGTCGTGAGACAGAGTTGTTGATAGCGACCGATGCCATCGGCATGGGGCTGAATCTGCCGGTAAGAAGAATTATTTTTACAACCGAAAAAAAATATGACGGTTTCCACAGCCGGGCGCTTTATCCAGCTGAAGTACAGCAGATTGCGGGGCGCGCCGGACGGATGGGGATGTATGAGGTTGGTTATGTAGGTTCGCTTTCCGGGAGTGAAGTGATCGCCGAAGGGATGCGTGCCCGTGTTCCGACAATCACAAAGGCAATGTTGGGCTTTTCCGATTTGGTGCTGCGTGTCGATCATGATCTGCTTGAGGTACTGCAGGTTTGGAATGCCATGCCAACCATTGAGCCCTATCAAAAAATGGATATTACAGGATATATTTGGATCATTGAAAAATTGAAGGAGCATGGGATTGAGATGTCAAAAAGCGAATATCTGCGTGCGGCCTCGATTCCATTTGAAGAAAAAAGCACAGAACTGCTGGAACAGTTTCTGGACTACTGCAGGGCGTTTTCGCGCGGCGATTTGTCGATTGCTGAGCCGGTGCTTCGCTATGACTCGCTGGACAGTCTGGAGCTGTATTGCAAAGCGCTGGATCTGTATTATTCTTTTTCAAGGGCCTTTGGCTATGCGCTTGATATTGATTGGGTTCATGCCGAGAAGGAGGGTACTGCTGCGCGGATCAATGATATTTTAATCACGCAGATCCGGAAAAAGGGAAACGCCTGCCGCAAATGTATGCGGCCGCTGCGCTGGAATTACCCATATCGAATCTGTGAGCAGTGCAGGCGCGGCTTGCGGCGGTATTAGAAAAAAGCAGAATGGATTTGGAAAAGTGGGCAGTACAAGATCGCGCGATGTTCGCTTTTCTTAGAATGATGGAGAAGAATAAGAAAAAGGCGTCTTCCGCAAATGCGAAAGACGCCCCGAGTGAAGAGCAATTATTTGGATTTTTTGCTGCGAAGACGCATCATTGCATTTTGCACAGCAAGCTCGGCATCGATAACATCGGGAGAGATCAGACGGAACATATTTCTTTGCACCTCGGTTCTAATTGGAAAGCAGATGTATGTAACCCCGCAAATGGCCTCTCGGCGAGACGCATGCAGAACCCTATTTGAAATCTAAAATAGAAGCTGTTCCCTGTCGTCTTGAGAGGTATTTTCCAAAAATTTTATTTTGGATTCGTTTACGCGAAACAATATCAGGCTTTCCCGTGATTTTTGGATGCCTTTATTGTACCCCAAAGAGAATGGTGATGCAAGTGTTGAATAATACAATATTACCAAATTAGCAATTATTATTCTGTCTATAATCAACAAGAAGTTATGCCGCTGTCCTTTTCCTGCGTTCTGTCCATCGGGAAAAGTCGTGCAGCGGATCGACGCTAGGGTATTTGCGCTTCTGCTGCGCGGCGTTTCTGGGAAAGAAAAGGCTGGGTGCGCGCTGTAAGGGTAAATCAGAAGAAAGGAGGGGCGGCTGATGGCGTATCTTGCCGCGGAACAGGTATTGCAGACAACCTTTGCACGGACATTGCGAAAGCCCTTTCGGCAGGCGGTGAAGCAATACCGTCTGCTACAGGAAGGGGACCGCGTTGCAGTCTGTATTTCGGGTGGAAAAGATTCCATGCTGCTGGCGCTGCTGATGCGGGGACTTGCGCGGGAGCTTCCATTGAATTTGGTGTACTTGGCAATGGATCCTGGTTATGCGCCGGAGGATCGCTGCAAAATCGAGGAGAATGCAGGACAGCTAGGGTTTCCGCTGCATTTTTTTAGGACTGACATCCTGCGTATTGCCGGAAAGCATGCGCCGGCGCATCCCTGCTTTTTGTGTGCAAAGATGCGCCGGGGATACTTGTATGCGGAAGCCCGGCGGCTTGGGTGTTCTAAGATTGCGCTGGGACATCATTTTGACGATGCTGTGGAGAGTGTCCTGATGGGGCTGTTGTACGGCGGGCAGGTGCAGGCGATGCTGCCGCGGCTGCACAGCAGGCATTTCCCAGGGATGGAGCTCATTCGTCCGATGTATCTGGTGCATGAACAGGCGGTGGACGCCTGGGTTGCGGCAAGTGGATTGTCTTTTTCACGGTGCGCTTGCCCGGTCGTGAGGCTGGAACAGGACAGCAAGCGTGCTGAAGTCAAGGCGCTGATCGCCGAATTGGCAGAGGCCAATCCACAGATTAAACAAAACATATTGAATGCCGTCAAGTCGGTCGATACCCGAAAGATACTTGGTTGGCGGGATGCAGCAGGTTTACACAGCTTTTTAGAAGAATTTGAGGGATGACCCCTGCGCCGCAGGCCGTTCTTTTTCCGATGGGAATAGCATAGGGTAATGACAAGGGAGGCGATATAGAATGGGGCGGCTGAGTCGGTTGGTTTCAGCAATGGCGGCGGGGGTGCTGTTGCTTGGGTTGGTGCTATATGCGCCCGCGGCTGCAGACGGTGTACGAAGCGGCTTGCGTATCGCTGCCGAAACTGCGCTTCCGGCCCTGTTTCCATTTTTTGTTGCAGGCTCGCTGATGGTGCGGACCGGCCTTTCAGCGGCAGCCGGGCGGATGGCTGCGCGGCCTTTTCATCGGCTGTACGGGTTGCCGGGGGCAGGCGCCTCTGCGTTGGCGTTAGGCCTGCTGGGAGGCTATCCGGTTGGCGCGCAGGTAACGGTGCAGCTGTTTCAGAGCGGACAGCTGGAACGGGAGGAGGCTGAACGGCTGCTTGGTTTTGTCAATTGCTCGGGGCCCGCATTTTTGGTCAGTATGTGCGGTTCCGCGGTTTGCGGTTCGGTTCAGACTGGTTTTCTTTTATACGCAGTTCATATTGCGGCAGCATTAATGACCGGGTTGGTACTGACCCGGTCTCCGGGAACGGCGCTGCGGCCTGCAAAGCCGGTTCGGCCGGAGGCGTTTACGCCTGCATTTGTCGGAGCGGTTGGGGACGGGCTGGCGACTGCGTTGAAGGTGAGCGCGTTTGTTGTGTTTTTTGCCGTCCTTCTTTCGGTTGGGGATGCGCTTGGGATTCTGAATTCCTTTGCATCGATCCTGGCTCCTGTACTGCGGTTTGCAGGGTTGCAGGAAGAGGCGGCTGAGGCATTTGTTTGCGGACTGATTGAGCTGACCAATGGCCTTGCGGCGCTGCCCGGTCTTGCGCTGCCTGTGCGCAGCCTGTTCCCGCTCATCAGTGCAATGGTGGGATTCGGTGGGCTGTCAGTGCATTGTCAGACGCTCAGCATTCTTTCCGGAAGCGGCTTGTCAGCGCGGAAATATTGGATCGGCAAACTGCTGCATGGAATCTTATCGTATGCGCTTGCATCAATTTGGTGTGGGCTCCTACCACACTCAGTTCCTGCTTTTGCACAGGCTGTGGAAAATACAGGCGCATCCCTTCCGGTGATGCCTGCTATATGTGCCCTGCTGCTGCTTCTGCCCTGCTGGTACTGTGCGCAGCATACAAAGCAGGCGCTTTCATAAAGGATGGAAAGCCGATTTGCAAATGCGATTTTAAACAGAAGTAAGATGCAGAGAGGGGCGCTTTACCGCCATTGCAAATGAAATGGTAAACGTCAAAGCGGCGGATTTACGTTTCTTTTGAGCTCTTATATGGAAAAACAGACGCGCAATAGGCAGAAACGATAGAAAGCGGTAAATCAAGAAAGGTAAAGGAATGGGCGCTTGTGTTTGGCCGCTTTGCGCTCCAAAGATGGAAAAAGGATTTTTGCGAAGGGAGCCAGTTAAACAATCCCCAGCGCGCCGTTTGTTGCCGGCGCGCTGGGGATTGTTGGTTTCGTGTTGTTGTTATATTTGCTTCCCTTATCCAGAATTTCAAGTACAGATCGTTATTGAATCGCCGTACACCGTATATCGCCAGGCGTGTGCCGGTTTTAAAATAGATATGTCAAAAAGTGTCGTATGATTCTCCTTGAATAAAAACAACGCGCTACATTGTTCTGCATGGCTGCTGCGAAGGCCCCGCGTATGTCCGCTGCCGGATTGCACAGCTTGTAGAATCCCCTCATCCTGTTCTCAGAGATGAGTTAGGAAATTGAAATTAGGGGAGGCGATCCAGTTCGGCTTGTCCCTGCGTCGTAAGCAGCAGGGAGATCAGCTGCCAGAGGCAGCGCCTTGTTTGTTCAGGATCAGGTACGCCTTCCAACAGCTCGGCCGGGCGAGCCATCAGCAGCATTCCCAGCAGCGCCTGCTCTGCTGCTGGGCGCGCTGCGTCGGGGCGGAGCAGGCCGGCATTCTCCAATGCAGATAACGCGCCAGAGAGCAGTTCCCCGAGGTGCTCAACGGCCAAAAGATGAAGCCGGCATGCTTCCCGGGCCTCTGCACAGCTGCGGCAATCAATGAGAAGGCCCCGGCTGCGCCGCTCCAAGACTGCCCGAAAAAACGCATCCAATTCGGTCAGGGTTGACGGCGGGGGCAGCGCTTTGCAGCGTGTGTGGCGGGCTTGCATGACAGCTTCCATCAAATCCTCCTTCCGCTTGTAGTGATAGGTCAGATTGCCGACGCTGATGCCCAGCGTATCGGCAATGTTGCGCAAGCTGACCGCGGTGCAGCCGAATTCATCAAACATTTGCTCGGCGGTATGCAGGATTTCTGTCTTTAGGTCGCGCTTCATGCGGGCTCCTCCTTCCGTTGGTTTTATTTTGGCATATCCAAGCTGGTTTGTCAATCCTATGGAAAGGGCCGTGGGGCGATATCTTCCCCACGGCCCTGCCGTTGCTCGTTATCATCGGATCATCTGCCGGATTCCAATGGTCTCCGCCGGGCAGTACGGTTTTATATAGCGCGGAGGAATACGCTCGTCAGCAGCAGTTTAGCGTGCATTCATATCGATATAGGGTACCGGTGCGACCACGCTTTGATAGGCGGGACGGATAATTTTATCTGCGTTAATGAGTTCCTCCATACGATGTGCCGACCAGCCGACGACGCGTGCAATGGCAAACATCGGGGTATACAGTTCCAGCGGGAGCCCTAGCATAGAATACACAAACCCGGAATAAAAGTCTACATTCGCACTGACCCCTTTATAAATATGCCGTTCTTCCGCGATGACCTGCGGCGCAAGGCGTTCGACCATTTCATAAAGCTGATAATCTGCAGAGCGGCCCTTTTCGGTGGCCAGCGCTTCCACGAAACCTTTAAAGATTCGTGCACGCGGGTCAGAGAGGGAGTAGACAGCATGCCCCATACCGTAAATCAGCCCTTTTTGGTCAAAGGCTTCACGGCGCAGCAGTTTGTGCAGGTAGTCGCGTACCGCATCTTCATCGGTCGGATCAGAGACATGCTTGCGCAGGTCGTCAAACATCTGTACCACTTTGATGTTTGCGCCGCCGTGCTTGGGACCTTTCAGGCTGCCTAATGCCGCGGCCATCGCGGAATAGGTATCAGTACCCGATGAAGTGACCACATGGGTTGTGAAGGTCGAGTTATTGCCGCCGCCATGTTCCATGTGCAGTACCAATGCAAGGTCAAGTACCCGTGCCTCCAGCGGAGAATACTGCATGTCGGGCCGCAGCAGGCGCAGGATATTGCTGGCTGTTGAGAGCTTATTACTGGGGTAATGAATATACATGCTGCCGCCGCATTCGTAATGGTTGTAGGCATGGTAAGAATAGACTGAGATCAGCGGGAAAACCGAGACCAGCATCAAGCATTGGCGCAGGACATTCGGCAGAGAAAGGTTGTCCGTGCTGTTGTCATAAGAAGCGAGCGTCAGCACGCTGCGTGACAACATGTTCATCATATCATGGGTTGGGGCCTTCATGACGACGTCGCGGACAAAGTTTGTCGGCAGGGTTCGACCCCGTGCGATCAGCTTCCGGAACGCGCGGTGCTCCTCTTCGTTGGGGAGCCTCCCGAAGATCAAAAGATATGCAACCTCCTCGAAGCCCTTGCGGTCAGCGGCCATGAAGCCCTTGACCAGCTTCTCGACAGGAATTCCGCGGTAATACAGCTCGCCGTCACAGGGGGAGCCGTCGGGCGCAAAGGAGACGATTTTCGAAATATTGGTTAAGCCAGCCAGCACACCCTTACCGTTGATGTCGCGTAGGCCGCGCTTTACATCGTATTTTTGGTACAGCGCAGGGTCGATGGTGCTGTTGCGGATGCATTCTTCGGCCAGCTCCTCCATCTGCGGGGTGATCGAAAGCATAGTATTCATTGAAAATCCTCCTTTTTTGTGATTTTTTACGACTTAGAGCTTTATTATA
>CANPPM010000036.1 GCA_947575935.1 uncultured Butyricicoccus sp.
AGATCCAACACAGCTAAAACGGGGTTCTTGCTGCCCGCACGCTGGGAGTCATGCGACGAACGAATGATCGCAACCAACACGCCAATTACAATGCCCAGCGCCAGCGCCCCCAGCGTCACAATGAAGGTGACACGCAGGCCGTTGGCATACCAGGTCCAGCGGTTCTGGTAAAGAAAGGTCTGATAAAGCTGGAACAGCAGCGACTGGAGCCCCTCCGGCAGACCGGCCACCCACGCAGGTGCGATCGTTTCCAGCCACCCTGCAAAATTCAGTGTGGTCAAAGCGGTTTCCCCTTCCCCTGATTCAGTGAATTGTCAACAGGGGGCGGCGCTGCGCCGTCCCCTGCCCACCGGTTTTATTCAGCCGGAATGTATTTTTCGATGATGCCGCCAATGGTACCGTCTTCCTTAAGCTCGGCCATTGCCGTATTCAGCTTCTCCAGAAGCTCCGTGTTGCCCTTAGCAACCGCAATCGCATAGTCCTCCACCGCATATTCGGTGTCCAGGATCTGCAGGCCCGCATTGGCCGCAACATAATTTTTCGCCGGCTCATTGTCGATAACTACACAGTCGACCTGGCCGTTGGCCAGCGCCGCAATCGCCAAAGCGCCGTTATCAAACTGCTTGACGTTCTCCTGTCCATAATCGCCGGTGCAGTAAGTGTCGCCCGTCGTACCGGACTGCACGCCGATGGTCTTGCCGTCCAGGCCGTCAATGTCCACAATCTCCGAACCCTCGGGGACGATGACCACCTGTATGCCGGTCGCATAGGATTCAGTGAAATCGACCGATTCCAGACGCTCCTCGTTGACCGTCATACCCGCAAGCACCACATCAACCGCGCCGCCCTGCACCGCAGGGATCAGCGATTCGAACGCCATATCCTTAATTTCCAGCTCCATACCCAGCTTCTCTGCCAAGGCCGCCGCAATCTCGGCGTCGATGCCTGCAACCTCGTTGTTCTCATCCATAAACTCATAGGGCGGAAAAGCCGCGTTTGTCCCCATGACCAGCGTGCCGCCGTCCGACGCAGTATTGTCTGCATCGTCCGCAGCGCTGCTACCGGCGTCCGCCGCAGGCTCCTGCGTCCCCGCCTGGCTGTTGTCCGGGGCCGTATTATCCTTACCGCCGCAGCCCGCAAGGCCAGCGGTCAGCAACATCAGTGCCGCAAGCAGAAATGCAATCTTTTTCATACGTTTCAATTCTCCTTCTATAAATGCTTTGTATTATACAAACACATAAATATTATACCGTGATTTTTTCGTTTTGCAAGATGAAAATCGACCAAATCAGCCACTTTTCAGCCGATAATTTTGGCGCTGTTTGAATATTTATACATTATTTCTGCATATTTCGTGCTTCCTTCTCAATTTCTGCATACCGAACGCGCCACGTTCCCTAAAATTTTGTGTGAATTTACGCATTCTCCTCTTGGCGCGCGCCTGAAATTGTGCTATCTTAATAGGGATAGGACCGGCCGCGCCGCAGCGCGGCCTCTATTTCCGCCGGCCACACCGGGTGCTTGAAAGAAACAGACGAGGAAATACCATGAAAATTATTATCGTAGGCGACGGCAAGGTCGGGCTTGCCCTCACCCGCCAGCTCTCCCGCGAGGATCATGACATTACGGTCATCGACTCCAACCCCCGCGTCAACGAAACCCTGGAAAAATACGACGTCATGATCGTCAATGGCAACGGCGCTTCTCTTGAGACCCTGCGTGAAGCGGGGGTCGAAGAAGCCGACCTTGTCATTGCCGCGACCAGCTCAGACGAAATCAACATGCTCTGCTGTGTGACCGCCAAGCACTTTGCCGATGTGCATACGATCGCCCGCGTACGCAACCCGGCCTATGCCGAGCAGCTGATCCGGCTGCGCCGGGAGTTCGGCCTGTCTATGACCATCAATCCCGAGCGGCAGGCGGCAAACGAAATTTTCCACCTGCTGCAGTACCCCAGCTTTCTCAAACGCGAGAGCTTCGCCAAAGGACGCATCGAGATCGTCGAGCTTGAGGTCAAGGCGGACAGCCGCCTAGCCGATATCCCATTGCATCAGCTGTACCAGGTCGCAAGCGGCATCTTGGTCTGCGCAGTTGAGCGTAAGGGGGAAATCACCATCCCGAACGGCGGTTTTGTACTGCGTGCAGGCGACCATATCCATGTCACCGCACAGGCGCTTGATCTCGCAAAACTACTCAAGACCCTGGAAATCACCCCCCAGCGTGTACGGCAGGTGCTGATCGTCGGCGGCAGCCGAACTGCCTATCACCTTGCCAAGCGACTGCTCAAGGTTGGTATCGGCGTAAAAATCATTGAGCACCGGCACGAACGCTGCCTGGAACTGGTCGAGCAGCTGCCCAAGGCCTCGGTCATCGAGGGAGACGGTTCCCAGTTTCAGCTGCTGTCCCAAGAGGGGATTGAAAAGTGCAATGCCGTTGTAACGCTGACCAATATGGACGAGGAAAATATCGTCATCTCATTGTATGCCAACCACGTCGGCGTGCCGAAGGTCGTAACCAAGGTCAACCGGCTGGAATACACCAATATGTTTGACGGCGCCGGACTGGGCTCGGTTATCAGCCCGCGCGACCTGTGCTCGGCCAGCATCGTACACTATGTCCGTGCAATGGGCAACACGCCCGAGGGCGGCAGCATGCTTTCCCTGCACCGCATGATCGGCGACCGTCTGGAAGCACTTGAGTTTGCCATCGGCAAATCGACGCGCTATACCGGTACGCCGCTGAAAAACATCCCTCTGCGTAAGGGGGTGCTGGTCTCCTGCATCACACACCGCGGCAAGACGCTGATCCCAAACGGTGACAGCTGCTTTTTTCCCGATGACATCATCCTGGTTGTCACCAGCAGCGAGCGGCCGATTCAGCAGCTTGACGAGATCTTTATATAGGTAAACGGGGGAATCTATGAATCGGAAAGTAATCAGTCATCTGATTGGGCTAATCCTGGTGCTGGAAGCGCTCTTTATGCTGCCCGCTGTCCTGATCTCCTTATACGACGGCGACTATTCTGTCGTACAGTCCCTGCTGCTGACCATGCTGACCATGGCGGTGACAGCAGCCGTGCTGCTCTATACCGCCCGTACCCGGCAGCGCACTTTTTACGCGCAGGAAGGGTTTGTAACGGTCGGGCTGTCATGGATCGTTATGTCTGTGTTCGGCTGCCTGCCATTTGTAATTTCAGGAGAAATCCCCTCGTTCACAGATGCACTGTTTGAGGTCGTGTCAGGCTTCACAACTACGGGCGCATCCATCCTCCCGGATGTCGAGGCCATCAGCCGCGGCCTGCTCTACTGGCGCTCATTTACCCATTGGCTAGGCGGCATGGGCATGCTGGTCTTCTTGCTGGCAGTCGTCCCGCAGGGCCCCGGCGCAGGCTACTCCATGCATCTCCTTCGCGCCGAAAGCCCTGGCCCGTCGGTCGGCAAACTGACGCCCCGGCTGGGCGAAACGGCAAAAAAGCTATATCTCATCTATATCGCGCTAACCATTGCCTGCTGCCTGTTCCTACTGGCGGGCGGCATGCCGCTGTTTGACAGCGTGTGCACTGCCTTCGGCACGGCAGGCACGGGCGGCTTCGGCATCAAAGGCGACAGTCTGGCGAGCTACTCCCCCTACCTGCAGAATGTCGTTACCGTCTTTATGGCGCTGTTTGGCGTCAACTTCTCCATCTATTATCTGCTGCTGCTCAAAGAATACAGGGCGGCGCTGCTTGACGAGGAGCTCCGCCTATATGCCGGGCTGATGCTCGGCTCGATCCTGCTGATTGCGTGGAACATTACCCCCCTGTTCGGCAGCGTGCGCGAAGCCCTCCACCATTCTGCCTTCCAAGTCAGCTCAATCATGACGACCAGCGGTTTCTCTACGGTAGATTTCGACATCTGGCCCCCTTTTTCCAAGGCCATTCTGATCGGCCTGATGTTTGTCGGCGCAAGCGCAGGCTCAACCGGCGGCGGTATCAAATGCGCGCGCGTGCTGCTGTTAATGAAAGAGCTGCGCCGCAACATCCAACAGGTACTGCACCCGCGTGCGGTGCGCATGGTACGCATCAACAACCGCGGCATGCATGAGCAAGTCATCCAGAATGTAAACGCCTATATGGCGGCCTATCTGGTGCTGGCCGCAGCCAGCTTTATCGTGGTTTCACTGGACGGTTACTCCTTTGAAACCAACTTTTCAGCCGTCGCGGCCTGTTTCAACAACATCGGCCCCGGCTTTGACGCAGTCGGCCCCATGGCCAACTTCAGCGGCTACAGCATCCTCTCCAAGCTCGTCCTGACCGCCGATATGCTGCTTGGACGGCTTGAGATCTTCCCCATCCTGACGCTGTTCAGCCGCTACACCTGGGATCGAAGCAAATGACCATTTTTGCCGAAGAGCGCCAAAAGCGGCTTCTTTTGGGCGAAAATCGTTGTCAATTCCCGGCGAATCATACCATTTCCATTTGTTTTGTGCAGTTCACATAAAAAATCCTTGCATTTCTTGTGCGATGTGTTATAATGGACAGGAAGTTTTGCAAAAGACCTGTAAGGAGACAGTTATGAGAAAATTCAAACTCGCAGCCTGCCTGGTAGCTGCCTTGATGATGCTCTTATCACTGGGTCAGGCGCCTGCAGCACAGGCGTCGCAGACCAGCCCCCTGCCGGCAGCAGACCAAACCAATACCGCACACCCAGGCTATTACGCCTATATCCCCGATCATTCGATCTACTTTGTCGATGCAGGGGAGGACTTTCAATGGGCTTATCGTGCGATCGACTACCTGGCCGGAGGCGGCGTGGTATCCGGGGTGGGTGATCACCTGTTTTCCCCGGCCAAGCCTATCACACGCGCAGATTTCATGGTCATGCTGTACCGCGCGTATGATATGAGCGATTATTCCCGCGCCGCAACCTTTTCCGACGTGCCCGCCGACGCCTATTATGCCGAGGCTGTTGGCGCGGCCGAAACCCTGGGCATTGCTGCCGGTAGCTCTGGGCAGTTTTATCCAAAGGAAGAAGTAACGAGAGAAGACGCTATGGTCTTTCTCAAACGGACTCTGGATCTGACCGGCCTGCATTTCCGCCCAGGCAGCCTGGACAACTTTGCCGACGCAGACAGCGTGTCTGCCTATGCGGCTGACGCCGTCTCCGCGCTGACCGGGGCCGGCATTATCGCGGGCGGCGAAGATCAGCTGCTCACCCCCTCCAAACCGATCACGCGCGCCGAAATGGCCGCCCTGCTGTACCGCGCGCTGCATCTGTCCGGGGACGGGACCTATGTGCACCAGCCAGACCTGGTCAACCTGTGCATCGGCGACACTATCTATACCGACGTTCGCATTGTCGGCTATACCGAGGACGAACAATACAAGGGACTTGTCCGCTGCCTGACGTTCTATCAGACGAGCGACGGCTATTTTATCGAACTTGGCGGCGCCGAATCGATTAACCAGCAGGTCCTTTATGAAAACGGCCGGCTGACGGTCGATGGCACAGTCATGGCGCTGGCCGACGACGTGGTCTGCGTTGACGTCAGCCCCTACTCCACGCTGGAAGCGCCCGTTTCCACCGGGGAGCATTATCAGACCGCACGGGTTGCCGTTTTAGGCGAACGAGTAACCGAAATCTATTATCAGGCATAATTTGTATCCCTCCTGCACACGCTATGATGTGCAGGAGGGATATTTTATGTCCATTGAATTCACCAACAGCCTCGACCAGAATATAGCCGTACTCCAGGCGCAGTTTGCGGGCGACAACACCTTCGTTACCCGCGAGACCCGCAGCCCGGCAGGCTTGCGGTGTGCGGTCTTTTTCTTTGACGGCATGGTCAACGCGCTGGCAATCAACCAATCCATCATCCGCCCACTCATGGGGGCAGCATATGCAAAGCTATCCGCCGACGCGCTGGCACAGTCTGTCATCGAAATTAACGACAGCCGCGTAGAACCTGATTCTGAACGCATGTTTGCCTCCTTCCTCTACGGCGACACCGTAATTCTGACCGAGGGAGACAGCCGGCCGGTCGTCGTCAATACCAAGGGTTTTTCAACCCGATCAACCTCAGAACCCGAGGGCGAAAAAGTGTTGCGCGGCCCGCGTGAAGGCTTTACCGAACTGTTCATGTCCAACCTCTCCATGCTGCGGCGCAGGCTAAACGATCCGCGTCTCAAATTTACTTTTTCGCGCCTCGGCACACGCACCAACACCGTAGTCTGCCTGTGTTACCTGGACGGCGTAGCCGACCAGGCATTGGTACAGACCGTGCAGAACCGCCTGGCCCGGCTGAACCCCGATTCCGTACTCGATTCTAACTACATCGCCGAGCGTATCCGGGATAACCGCCGTTCCCCTTTCCCAACCTTGGGCGCGACCGAACGTCCGGACGTAGCCGCTGCCCGCCTGCTTGAGGGCCGGGTCGCGCTGGTCGTCGACGGATCCCCGGTTGTGCTGACCGCCCCCTGCATCCTGCAGGAATGCTTCCAGTCGAACGACGACTATTATATCAGCGTCGAGCAGGCCGGACTTTCCCGTCTGCTGCGCTATGCCGCCTTCCTCCTGACACTGACCGTACCCGCGCTCTACCTGGCCTGCGTATTGCATCATCAGGAACTGCTGCCAACCAGGCTGCTGCTTGCCCTGTCAGCCGCCCAGCGCGGCACGCCGCTGCCTCCAGTCAGCGAAATCTTCCTGCTGCTGATCGTGTTTGAGCTGTTAAAGGAAGCCGGCACACGCACGCCCGGCGTGATCGGTCAAACCATGTCCATTGTCGGCGGATTAGTACTGGGGCAGGCAGCAGTCCAGGCCCGGTTTATTTCAGCGCCTGCGGTGATCATCGTTGCAGTTGCAGGCGTGACTGGGCTGGCTCTGCCCAAGCTGCAGTCAGCTACGACCGTGCTGCGATTTGCCCTAGCCGCCGCAGCGGCAGCCCTGGGGCTTTATGGCATGGTATTCGGCCTCTCCCTGATCCTGCTTCACCTCTGTGCGCTGGATTCCTGCCAAACCCCCTATCTGCTTAACCTTCTGCCGCGCGTACGCACCCACAACGAGGACAGTTATCTGCGCGCGCCATGGTTCCGGATGCGCCGCAATCGCTTTCTCGCACGGAAGGAGGATCCATGAAACGAATCACTGCATGGATGCTGCTATGCATTCTACCGCTGAGCGGCTGCAGCGCAGAATCGCCGCTTCCCGTATCGGCAGCAGCGCTTTCCCGCACTGCAGAGGGGTACGCCATGACCGCAGAACTCATCCGCCAGGATAGCCTGGATGGGGATGCGGCCCCCGTCTATCTGACTGCCGAAGGCGAAAGCCTGTCCGCACTCTTTGAAGACGCAGACCGCAAGCTGGGCGGGCACTTCTATTTCAGCCACGCAGAAACTGTCCTAATCGACCTCACCCTTGCTCAGGACGGCATCACAGAGCTAGCCGCCTATCTGGCTGCACGCACAGACGCACGTCTGACCTTACGGCTAGTGGTTGCGCGCGGTGCGCCTGCCGAAGCGCTGCTGCAACTGGACGCACTTGGTGAAAGCATCCCCGGGGTAGCGCTGTACGAGCTGCTGCAGGGCTTGGCCCGACGCGGCGACCTTCCTGACCTACCTTTATATAAGGTACACAATGCACTGCAGCAGGAGGAGCGCCTGTTACTACCCTGCTTGTACCAGACCGAAGACGGACATGCCGCCGCCGAAGGCTTCGCAGTTTTCGAGCAAGGCAAACTGGCCGGGTTTTTATCACAGGAGGAATAAATGGACAAGCATATTTTTTCGCGCTGGCAAATCTCGCTGTGCGCACTGTTCGTACTCGCTGACGGGCTATTCCTGCCGCTAGACAGCGCGAGCTGGCTGTCGCTTCTATGCGGGACAGCAGCCGCTGCCATGCTGCTGCCCCCGCTGCTTCGCCTCCCTCGGCCTCTGCTGAACGCAGCCTGTACGCTGCTTGCACTAATACTCATCCTGCACAGCATCCGCCGTCTGTTTCTCTTTTGGCAATATGAAGGGACTCCGGCGGCACTGGCCACAGCGCTGCTGCTGCTGACCGCATGGCTGCTGTCATGGCGCGGCGCCGATTGTCTCTTTATGTGGAGCCTGCCGGTAATGACCGCCGCCGGGGCGCTGCTGCTGCTGTCGGCTGCAGTCACCGTACCCGACTGGAGCCTCCGATATCTAGTCCTCCCCTCGCCGGCGCCGTTTCTGCGGGATTCGGCACGCGCAGCGCTTGGTTTTTTATCCGTTTTGCTCCCCGCACATCTGGCCGGAAACGCCAAAGCGCCTGCAAAAGGCCTGCTCCTGGGCGGCGGACTGCTGGCACTGCTCAGCCTCCGGGCGCTGTTGCTGCTCGGCGGCGCAAGCTACGCTTATCCAATGTATGCGGCAGCAAGCCTCGCCGCAGTCGGCGACCTGCTCAAACGCTGTGAAATCGTTTTCGCCGCCGTGCTGGCGCTTTGTGAATGCACACGGATTGCAGTTTGCTTCTCCTTTCTGCGCTCCCGGACCGCATTCAAGGCCGCCCCAGCAAAAGTCCCATAAGCCCAGCAAAGTTTCTCTTGCAATTCCCCTGTGAATGGCATATAATGAAGAATGGTTATGGACGCTTTTTGGTGCGGCTCAAATGGTTGCAAATAATGGTAAATACTAGAGCGTCCCCCAGAAAAGGGAATGGCAGACCTTATTTATCTGCAAAACGCCAGATATCAAACAGAAGGCTTATAAACTTTTTCAGCATCTGTGAGCCGGACTGAAAAACAGGATTTTGACTCGACTGCCATAACAGACGAAAGGATGGATATGCCAAATGCAAAAGAAAAACGAAGCGATTATGAACTCGGTCGCCCTTTTCCTGAAGAGTGAGTACCACCGAACCATCAAGGATGCCAAGCCGGAGCAGATTCATTACGCGCTCTCCCGCACCCTGATGACCCAAATCGCCGACCAGTGGCAGGAAAGCGTAAAAAAGCATCAGAATGCCCGCCATGCCTATTATTTTTCGGCTGAATTCCTGATTGGCCGCGCCATTCAGAACAACATGCTCTCCATGGGCCTGACCAACGATATCAACGACATGCTCCGCGAACGCGGCGCCGACCTTTCCACCCTTGAAGAGATTGAAGACTGCGCGCTGGGCAACGGCGGCCTGGGCCGTCTGGCAGCTTGCTTCTTGGATTCTGCCGCAACGCTCAACCTGCCGCTCGACGGCTATGGCATCCGCTATAAATACGGCCTGTTCAAACAGACCATTGTAGGCGGTTTCCAGCAGGAAGAAGCGGATGACTGGACCCGTCTCGGCGACCCGTGGAGCCTGCGCCGTGAAGATGAATCCGTGACGGTTTCCTTCCGCAATCAGACCATCAAGGCCGTCCCCTATGACGTCCCCGTCATCGGCTATGGCACCAACAACGTCGGCACCCTGCGGCTGTGGCAGGCTGAGCCGATCAAGGCCTTTGACTTCAACCTCTTTAACGACCAGGCCTATGACAAGGCAGTCGAGGAGCGCAACCGTGCAGAGGATATCTCCCGCGTCCTCTACCCGAATGACACGACCGACGAGGGTAAGATGCTCCGCCTGAAGCAGCAGTACTTCTTCTGCTGCGCGTCCCTGCAGGACATTATCCGCAAATATAAGGCGGTATACGGCAACGATTTCTCCCACTTTGCCGAGCTGAACGCGATTCAGCTGAACGATACCCACCCGGTCATCTCAATCCCTGAGCTAATCCGCCAGCTGATCGACTTCGAAGGCGTTTCCTTTGACGACGCGCTTGAGATCTGCAAAAAGGTCTTCTCCTACACCAACCACACGGTGCTGCCCGAGGCGCTTGAAAAGTGGGGCAAGTGGCTGCTCGAGGCTACGATCCCGCGCGTCTTCGAGATTATCCGCATGATCGACGGCAAGCAGGCCGCTGAGCTGAACGCAAAGGGCATCCCCGGCGACAAGGCCTATTCCATGCGCATCCTTCAGCATGACACCATCCATATGGCGTATCTTGCCATCTTCGCATCCCGGTACGTCAACGGCGTAGCCCAGCTGCACACCGAAATCCTGAAAACCGATGTGCTCAAAGATTGGTACGAGCTGTACCCCGAGCGTTTCCAGAACAAGACCAACGGTATCACCCAGCGCCGCTGGCTGGCTCTGTGCAACCCTGAGCTGAGCGCACTGATTACTGAGCTGCTGGGCTCCAAGGATTGGATCACCGATCTTGATCAGCTGAAAAAGTTGGAAAAATTTGCAGATGACGACGCTGTTCTCAAACGCTTTATGGATATCAAGCAGATTAAGCGCGAACATCTTGCGAAATATATTAAAAAGCAGGAGCGCGTCCTGATCGATCCCGATTCGATTTATGACGTACAGATCAAGCGCCTGCACGAGTACAAGCGCCAGTTCCTGAACATCCTTGCCGTCCTCGAGCTTTATTTCGAGATTGCCGAGGGTTCGCTGACCGATTTCACCCCCACCACCTTTATCTTTGGCGCGAAGGCAGCGCCCGGCTACCGCCGTGCAAAGGGAATTATTAAGCTGATCAACGAGGTCGCACGCCTGATTGACAACGACGACCGCGTCCGCGGCAAACTGAAGGTTCTTTTTGTCTCCAACTACAACGTATCTTATGCAGAAAAGATTGTTGCGGCAGCCAATGTTTCCGAGCAGATCTCGACCGCGGGCACCGAGGCTTCCGGTACCGGCAACATGAAGCTGATGCTCAACGGCGCAGTCACCCTGGGCACCTACGACGGCGCAAATGTCGAAATTGTCGAAGAAGCCGGCCGCGAAAATAACTATATTTTCGGCGCAACGGTTGAAGAGGTCGCACAGGCCGCACAACAGGGCTACAACCCGAAGGGGATTTATGACAGCGACCACCGCGTCCGCCGGGTGCTGGATACGCTTGTTAACGGTACGCTCAACGACGGCGGCACCGGCATCTTCCGCGAGCTGTACGACTCCATCCTGTATGGCGCGAGCTGGCACAAACCCGACCAGTATTATTTGCTGCTTGACTTCGCCCGCTATCTTGACGCGAAAAAACAGATCAACCGCGACTACCGCGACAGCCGGACATTTGCACGCAAGTGCTGGCTGAACATCTGCAATGCAGGCAAGTTCTCCTCCGACCGCACAATTGCCGAATACGCAAAGGATATCTGGCATATCGAAAAAATCTGATCATAGAAAAGGCGCTGGCGGGATATAGCCAGCGCCTTTTCTTGTGTTTGCCGCAAAAAAACTTTTTCTTGCATTTAACCGGCCGCTATGCTTTAATAAAGAAAGGCAATATAACAGGATTTTCAGCTATTTGCAAACGCTGTCTCCGGCCTTGCCACCTCCTATGATCCACCTGCAGGCAGGATTAGAAACGCCCGCACACCGTCTGAAACTATCGAAAAATAAATGTATAATGAGGGGATACTATGATTGGCTTGGGAACCATTGTAAACTGCGGTACCATCGCACTCGGCGCCACGCTTGGGCTGCTGCTGAAAGGCGGGCTGCCGGCACGTTTTGAAAAAATAATCCTATCCGCTCTGTCGCTCTGCGCCTTTTTTATTGGACTCGGCGGCGCGCTTTCACAAATCTTAGTCATTGACAGCAGTGGAATCTCCACACAATACACCCTGCTTATCGTACTGTGCATGGCCCTTGGCGCAATCATTGGCGAAGCCCTTGATATCGAGCGCCGGCTGGAAGGGCTTGGCGAATGGTTTAAACGCCGCCTCCCATCCGGCGGGGCAAACTCCTCCTCCTTTGTTGAGGCCTTTGTGACCGCGTCTCTGTTATTCTGCGTCGGCGCGATGTCTATTGTCGGCTCGCTGGAAGACGGGCTGAATGGCAATCCCTCGGTTTTATTTGCCAAATCGGTCATGGACGGCGTCGCAGCAGTTGTATTTGCCGCCTCACTGGGCGCAGGCGTGTATCTTTCCATCCTGACAGTACTGCTCTATCAGGGTGGGATCACTCTGCTTGCAGGCTTGATCCGACCCTATCTTTCAGACCTGCTAATCAGCCAGATGTCCTGTATCGGCTCCATTCTGATCTTTGCAATCGGCTTCAATCTGCTGGACAGCAAGAAAATCAAGGTTGGCAATCTGCTGCCCGCCATGTTTCTTCCCATCCTGTTTCTCTGGCTCAAAGGGCTCTTCCCTTGGTTGCCATGGTAAACCGTCCGCTGCACTCCGTCCCCCTCCCCCTCTTTCCTCAGATGTATCCGAAAGGAGGCCCCCTTGATCCATTATTATATCCGCAATGCCTATACCCCCGCGTTTAGTGGGGAAAATCAGCCGCGTCTGCGCTATTTCAGTGAAATCGATACAACCGCTGACCGTTCCCCACGCGTCATGCACGCCCATGAAGGCTTTGTCGAGCTCATCCTGCTGCGCAGCGGCCGCTGTGAATACCTGATCGGCAGCGGCCGATATAAGGTAGCCCCGGGTGATCTGATCATTTATAACAGCGGCGTGCTGCACGACGAAAGTATCTGGGCCGAATGCGGCGTCAGCGCCTATTGTCTGGCGATTGATGGACTTGCGCTGCCCGGCCTGCGCAAAAACGCATTGCTTCCAGACGATGTCCCCCCAGTCTTTCACTGCGAGCCACTTTTTTCGGAACTGGAATCGCTCTATGAATTTATTCACCGCGCCCTTTGTACGGGCAGCCGCGGCATGGAGACCTACGCGCAGCTGCTGACAGAGGCCTTTTTAAGCCGTATTCTGCCTCTGCTGACCCATACAACAGAGCCAGCTGCCGAACCCGAATCCGTCTTAGGTGCACGCATCAAGTCCTATCTCGACCAGCATTATGCCGAGCCGCTCGGCATGCCCGAACTTGCCAACGCACTGCACATGAGCGCACCTTACCTCTCTCATGTATTCAAATCCATGTGCGGCTATTCCCCCATGAAATACCTCCAGCGCCGCCGTATTGGGGAGGCCCAGACCCTGCTGATTACGACCGATCTATCCGTCAGCGAAATCGGCGAACGCGTCGGCTTTGAAACCACCAGTTATTTTTCAGCGCAATTCACCAAGCATGTCGGTATATCGCCCAAAAATTATCGAAAAAACGCCCTCCCAGCTTCGGAGTATTAGGCGTCGTTTGAAAAATGGAAATATGCACAATGGCGAGGAATTTTTTCACCAGACAAACACAATTTTTCGCAGGAATACTGGATGTATTTCAAGAAAAATTGGG
>CANPPM010000037.1 GCA_947575935.1 uncultured Butyricicoccus sp.
CGCCGGGAGCCCGCTGAAATACTCCTTTGGTGCGGAAGAAACACAGGAAAAGGGCGTCGTCCTGCTGGACACCGATACTATGGAACAAACGTTTTTCCCGCTGCGCGCGCTGCATGACCACCGAAGCATCCGGGACACTTATGAAAACCTGATCGCCCGGGAGGATCTGCGCAATGATTATCTGCGCCTAGAGGTGACAGACCGCCTTGCCGGGCTGGAACTGCTGGCCGACCTGCAGGAGCGCTTTCCGCTTCTGCTGTCTGTAAAAGGGATTGCGCTTGACGGGGATGCCAACGGCGCAGCCTGCAGCGTTGAGGAGCTGGAACGAATGGACGAAATGGATATCCTAAACAAATTCATGGCCGAAAATTTCCAATATACGCCGTCCCCGGAACAGGCCGCCCTGTTCCGGGAAATACTTGCCTGGAGTGAGGAGGAGCAATGAAGCCGGTTTCTTTACGTTTTCAGTGCTTTGGCCCCTACATGGAGGAACAGTATATTGATTTTTCCCGTTTGGAACCCAGCGGCCTTTTCCTGATCTGCGGTGAAACCGGCGCAGGCAAGACCACGATTCTGGACGCCATCTGCTGTGCCCTCTACGGCAAAGCCAGCGGCGAGCTGCGCGGAAAAGGCGGGCTGGAAGCCATGCGCTGCAAACTGGCCGGCAAAGGGGACGAGACCAAGGTTGACTTTATCTTTACTTCCGGCCCGAAGCGCTTCCGCTTCACACGTTCCCTAAAATATGCGCGCAAAAACCTAAACGATTTTCATAACTGTATGGTTTTTGAAAACGGGAACTACGTCCCCCTGCTGGAAAATCCGGTAATGACAGAGGTAAACCGGCAGGCGGTGCGGCTGATCGGTCTGACCTATGACCAGTTCCGCCAAGTGATGATCCTGCCGCAGGGGCAATTTGAGAAACTGTTGGTATCGGACAGTGAAGAAAAGGAAAAAATCCTGGTCAGCCTGTTCCATGCGGAACGGTGGCAGCGCATCACCGATGAACTGGCCCGCCGGGTAGGCGCCAGGGACAGCGCCCTGAAGCAGGAGCTGCTGCTGATCCGGGCCAAGCTGGCCGAATACGACGTCCAGGACCCTGAGACGCTTTCTGCAGCGGCGGAGGCCGCGGGCCGTACCGCAGCCGCTGCAGAAGCGGCATGGCAGAACGCGACGGCAGAGGTGAAGCGCTGCCAGCAGGCCTGTGACCGCGCCAGCCTGGAAGACCGGGAATTTGCCGAGCTGCACCGCCGGCGGCAGGCGCTGGACAAGCTGCTGGACCAACAGCAGGAGGCTGGGCACGAAGAACGCAAACTCAATCTGGCCCGCCGGGCGGAAGCAATCCGCCCGCTTTATGAGGCCTGGCATGAGCGGCATCTTCGCGAGCAGGAGGCCGCGGCGCTTGTGCAGGATAAGGAGAAGGCCGCCGCCGCCGCGCAATCACGGCTGAAAACGGTCAAACAGGAAAAACTGGCACATGACAGCCAGCGTGCGGCACATGACAACAAAATCGAGCGTCTGGCACAATGCCGCAGCGCAGTACAGTGGTACCGTACGCTGGAACAGCACCGGCAGGAAGCCCGAAACGCAGACCTGGCGCTGACGGAAGCCAACCAGGCGCTGCTGGCGGCACAGATCGACCGGGAGGCCTGGGACAGCCTGCATCAGTCGGCGCAGCAGTCATGGGAACAGGCGTCCGCGGCGCTGCAGCAGACCCAGGAAGAAAGCCCCCTTGTCCGTCTTCGGGAGGCACGCCCTCTCTACCGGCTCCTGCAAGAACAACAGCAGGCTGCAGCGCAAACGGAAGCCGCCCTACAACAAACTGAGACTGCTGCCCAGGAGGCGCATCACCAATATGAGCAAGCGGATCTCCGATGGCAGCAGGCCATAGCGCTGCAGCAAAGTGCGATTTTCGAATACCAGGACGCACAGCGGCGCTATCTGCAGGGCATTGGAGGCATCCTGGCACAGGAGCTGCGGCAGGGCCAGCCCTGCCCGGTCTGCGGCAGCAGGGAACATCCCCACCCGGCCCAGACGGATCAAACCCAAATCACAGAAGAGGCGCTGAGAGCGCTCAATCAGAATACCATCCGCACCGGCCAGGATGTGCAGGCTGCTTCCGACATCCGAACTGCCGCCGAAAAAAACCGGAACGACCTGCAGTCCACGTTGGAACGGCAAAGGCAGGCAGCCGCTGCTGCCGCTGCCGCCTGCAAGACCCTCCAACAGCAGAAAATACCGGAGATTGCATCCGAAACGGAACTGAAAAAAGCAATCACTACAGAGGAAGACCGCTTAGAGCGCTGCCGTCAGGCTGTCCATAGCGCAGCCGGGGCGCTGGAAGACGCAGCCCAGAACCGGGCCGCCGCTGAGATCCGCCGGCAAGAGGCGCAGCTTCACAAGGAACAGTGCGGCAATGCCGCCGCCGCTGCAAATGCCGCCTGGAAGAGCGCGGAGGCGCGCCGGCTCCCGGGCATCGAAACGCAGCAGCGACTGGAAGACGAAATCACCGCCTTGCAAAAGCAGACGGACGGCTACAAGCAGGCCGAAACGCGCCTATCCGAACAACTGCTGGAAGCAGCGGGCGGCGTCCGCTCGGCCGACACCGCCTTACAGGAGGCACGCGCCGCCCACCGGCAAACCCAGGAACGGCTTGTAGAACAAGCCGCCGCCTGGACGCGGGCACTGGCTGACTCCGGCCTCGACAGCGAATCCCAATTCCTGTCCGCGCGGATGGAACCCAGCGAGCTGGAACAGCGCAAAGCGGCGCTGACCGCCTTCCACACCCGGCTAAGCGAGGCAAAACAAGCCTGGCAGATACAGTCGGAGCGTCTGTCGGGCCGAAACGCCCCGGCGCTGGAGCCACTCCGGCAGGCTCTGGAAAAAGCAGAGTCCCTTGAGGCGGCCGCCGCAAAAACACACACCCTGCAGCAGGCGGCATTTGCCCGCATGTCAAAGGACGCCTGCGCGCTGTCCCGCCGTCAGGCGGCGCATGATGCCGCCCGGCGGGCGGTCGATACCGACCTTGCCTTTGCAGACGCGCTGCGCGGACGTACAGGCGTCAGCCTGCAGCGCTATGTACTGGGCGTCATGCTGACCGCAATCACCGCCGAAGCCAACCGTATGCTGCAGCATGTTCATGGAGGACGTTACCGGCTCTACCGCACAGACGAAAGTGCGGGCAGCAGCCGGAAGCGGGGGTTAGAGCTTGAGGTATTGGACGGCCAAAGCAATGAACGGCGCAGCGTTACAACCCTGTCCGGCGGAGAAAAATTTCTGGTCTCCCTCAGCCTTGCAATCGGCCTATCTACGGTCGTACAAGCGCAGGGCAGCGGAATCCGCCTGGAAGCGATGTTCATTGACGAAGGTTTTGGTTCGCTGGACAACAGCTCCATCAGCGACGCATTCGAAATCCTTCAGGGAATCCAGCGCAGCCACGGCCTGATTGGGATTATCTCGCATGTAGAACGCCTGGAGGAAACGATTCAAAACAAAATTGAAGTGATAAAAGACCGTCGCGGCAGCCACTGTGTCCTTTCCTGCTGACTGGCCGGAACCCAACGAAGCATACGTAAAAACCGGCGTCGGCCGACTCTAAAAAAGAGCCGGCCGACGCCGGTTTCCTATTATCCAGCAATCCCTGCGCCTTCCCGCGGCAACATCACAAACCATGCAGGCCGGCGCGCGGAAGGGGAAGCGGACCGCCGTACGTCCAAACGCTCAAAGCCCGCTTTCATAAAAAAATCACATCCCCAACGCACTGCAAGGGGGTACGGCCGCCCGTCAACGGTTCTCAATGACCCAATCGACCCACTGTTCCCGTGTAATCGCAAAACAATCATTGTCGTAGATGCTGCCGTCATACATTTTGGCGGCAAGTTTGAGCGTCCCTTCGTATTGAAATCCGCACTTTTCCAACACGCGCCGGCTCCCAATGTTCCACGGGTACGCATAGGCCGATACCATCTCCAGCCCCTTCTGCTCGAAACCATAGGCAAGCACCGCCTGCACCGCCTCGGTCGTATAACCGCGCCCCCAGCACTCCTCATTGATTGCATAGCCGATAGAGCGCACCCGGTCATATTCCCGCTTGTAGTCCCGCATCAGCCCAATCGAACCGACCAGCTGGTTGCTTTCCCGGAGGACAATCCCCCAGATCCCTTCCTTGCCGATATACACGGCCTCCATCAGGTGGCGGGTTTCCTCTTTCGTCCCATGCGGCTTCCATCCGGCGCTCGGCTTCATGGAAGCCATAAAGCAGGTGTCCAGATCCTCCCTCGTCAGCATCCGCAGCAACAGCCGCTTGGTCATGATTAGGCTCATTCAGTTCCCTTTCTGCGCGCTGTGCGCCTGCAGAGCCTGCACTGCAGGCCCTATTTCAAGAGGTTTTTATCCAGCCTGCGCCGTGCCTCAAGCCGGTAAATCCGGCTGCCTTGTGAAGAAAATTTTTCTTCATACTCAGTCATTACATTGTCAAAATCACTTTTATGCAGATCGAGTGAAATATTTTGCAGCAGCCAGCCGTACTGGCAGATCTCCCCCAATGACCACTCAAACAGCCGCTGATTATCCGTCTTGAAAAATACCGCGCCGTCTTCCGAAAGGATCCGGTCATATACCGCAAGAAACGCCCGCCAAGTCAGCCGCCGTTTCCGCTGCCGATTGGGCGGCCACGGGTCGGAAAAGTTCAGATAGATCAGGTCGACCTCGCCCTCTGCAAAAATATCCCCCAGCGCGGCAGCGTCAAACGACAGGAACCGCAGGTTGGGTAGCCCGGCAAGCACCGCCTTTTCGGTAGCCATAACCAGCGCGCCTTCCTCCCGCTCGATTGCAAGGAAATTGACCGCCGGATTCCGCCGCGCCATTTCCAGCGCAAACCGGCCCTTCCCGCAGCCAATCTCCAGATGAAGCGGATTCCCGTTGCCAAACAGCGTCCGCCACCGCCCGCGCCAAGCCGCCGGGTCGGCCGCAAGCACGGGCGCACAGCGCTCCAGCCGCGGCCCAAGATTCTTCTTTTTTCGCATCCGCACGGGCTGCCAAGCCCCCTTTGCATTCAGGATTTTGATTTCAGGTGTTACCCTATTATATCGAGAATCCTATCGGAATGCAAGCGAAAACAGCTTGTTTTTTATATATGCGTGCAAATTTGTACAAGCACAATAAATTCTGGATTCCCTTTTACAGAGAAATTGACTTTTCAAAGCAAAGGACTTATAATATAGGGGCTGGCAAGCCGCCGGTTTGATTCTCTTTCAATGAATATGTCATTTTTTAGAGCGTATTGGCGCGTTGGCGGTGTTTCCGGCAGTCCGGCAAACACCGCGGCATTGGCGCCCGGAGCGCCGGCGGCGGCGCCTTGATTCTTCAAAAAAGGAGAGCCCCAATTATGTTTGAACGCACCAGCGGTGTGCTGATGCACATCACCTCTTTACCTTCCCCTTACGGCATCGGCTCGATGGGCGCGGATGCGCGCGCCTTTATCGACTTCCTGCGCGATGCAGGCCAACGCTATTGGCAGGTGCTCCCGTTGGGACGCACAGGCTTTGGCGCTTCGCCCTACCAATGCTTTTCGGCGGCTGCGGGCAACCCGTTGCTGATCGACCTGGATACCCTCGTCGAAGAGGGCCTGCTCACCCCGGAGGAAGCGCGTGAGGCTGACCCGCACGGCTCGCCCGATCAGGTCGATTTTGACGCGATCGAGGAGCTGCGTTACCCGGTACTGCGGAAAGCCTTTGCCCGTGTAACCCCCGCGCTGCAGAAAAAAATCGACGCCTATGCCGAACAGGAAAAAGATTGGCTGCCCGATTTCACGCTGTTTATGTCGCTGCGCGAAGTCAAATATGACTGTGCGGCCCTTTGGGACTGGCCGGACAGCGACGTCCTCCACCGCAAGCCCAAGGCGCTGGCAGCCGCACGCGAGGAACTGGCGGAGGAAATCGCTTTCCGCACCTTCCTGCAATATGAATTCTACATGCAATGGCACGCACTGCGCACATATGCCAATCAGAACGGCGTGCAGATCATCGGCGATATCCCGATATACGTTTCCCCAGACTCTGCAGACGTGTGGGAGAATCCCCGGTTCTTCAAACTGAAAAACGATTTTTCGCCCAAAAAGGTAGCCGGTGTTCCGCCCGATTATTTTTCCGAGACCGGACAGCTTTGGGGTAACCCGGTCTATGATTGGGATATGCTGGAAAAAGACGGTTACAAATGGTGGATCTGGCGGATGAAACAGAATATGGCGCTGTACGATGTCGTCCGTCTCGACCATTTCCGCGGCTTCGAATCATTCTGGGAAGTCGATGCGGGCGAGGAAACCGCCGTGAACGGCGTATGGAAAAAAGGTCCCGGCATGAAATTCTTCCGTGTGATGGAGCAGGCGCTCGGCGAGCTTCCCATCATCGCAGAGGATCTGGGCATTATCACCGACGATGTGCGCAGGCTGCTGGACGAAAGCGGCTTTCCGGGAATGCGCGTCATGATCTTTGGCTTTAATTCCTGGGAGGATAACTGCCATCTTCCGCACAATTATGTGCCAAATTCAATCGTTTATACCTCTACCCATGACAGCCAGACGATCTGCGAGCAGATCATGGATCTGTGCAGCCCGCCAGACGCGGACTTCGCACGTGATTATATCCGCTGGGACGGCCGCGAACCGCTGGCATGGGCGGCGATCAAGTCTCTGTTCTTCTCCCCCGCCTCCATTGCCATGACCCAAATGCAGGATGTGCTCAATCTGGGCGCCGACGCCCGCATGAACAAGCCTGCAACCATCGGCGGACAGAACTGGCGTTGGCGCATGCGCCGGGAGGGCATGAACCGGGAACTCTCCGATTTCCTGCGCCGCATCACGGTCACAAGCCGCCGCTACAAACCTTATCAGCTGCCCGTCCCGCCTGCTGAAACGGCGCCACAGGGCGAAGAAGCCGCCGATGTGCCTGCAGCGGCGGCCAACAAAAAAGCACTCTGACATATGCGGGGCAAACTGCCCGCCCGAGAGGCGGCACAGTCTGCCATGTCCCTGCAGGCCAGCCCCCCTTTGGTCGGGCTGGCCTTATTGCATAGGCGCAAATCCGAAATAAATGCGACCGCCTTGAGAGGAGCCGCCACTTTGAAGCTTTCATCCTTCCTATCTCTTGCCCGGTTCGGGCTTTCCACAATATGGTTTCAAAAAAAATCACCCATCCTCGCCACCGTCATTGTCACAGACAAATGCAATCTGCAGTGTAAGCACTGCGCCGTTAACAATCTTACCGGTATCCTCTATCCTTATATACAGCTTCGCCGCGAGATGGAGCAGCTCTATGCGATGGGCATCCGCATCCTGTTCTTCTGCGGCGGCGAAACCTTCCTGTGGCAGGACGGCGGCAAAACGCTGCGCGACCTTGTGATTGCAGCAAAAGAAATCGGCTTCCTGCTCGTAAATGTTGTTACCAACGGTTCCTTCCCGATTGACCTGCCCGAGGCCGATCTAATCCTGCTGAGCCTGGACGGCAACCGCGAACTGCACAACCAAATCCGAGGGGATACCTACGACACGATCCTAAAAAACATCAGAAACGCGTCTTCCGACAATATCTGCCTTTATATGGCTGTCAACCGAATCAACCAAGGGGCGATCCGCGCAGTCTGTCAGACAGCCAAAGACACCCCGCATGTCCGCGCCGTATCCTTCAATTTCCACACGCCCTACCCCGGTACCGAGGCGCTTGCTTTGAGCCGGGAGGAAAAGGCCGCTTGCTGCAGCACCATCACACAGATGATCCGCGAAGGAGCGCCCGTTTTCAATTTGAAAGGGGCTTTCCCATACCTGATCGACGGCAGCTTTCCCACACCGTGCCATCAATGCGTGGTGATGGAAAACGGCAGGCTCAGCACCTGCGGGCGCTGCATTGCAATCCCGGGCCTATGTGAAAAATGCGGTTATTTCTTCGTTGCCGAATATACGCTGCTGTTCAGCGGCAATCTTCGAATCATCGCAGAAATGCTGTGTACCTATCTAAAATATTTGTAGGTGTGCTATGCGTATAAGAACGACCCTGACCAGAATGTGGCTGACCCGCTCGGCAAAGCCATTTCAGTTCCGAAACGAATTTGACCGGCGGCTTCCCTTCCGCGAATGTGATGCACTGGGGCTTTATATCCATATCCCCTTCTGCGAAAGTATCTGCGGCTTCTGCCCATACTGCAAAACACTGTATTCGGAAGCGCAATGCAACCGGTATATCGATGCACTGCTCGGCGAAATTCACCTTGTTGGGAGCCGTTCCAAGCAAAAAAAACAGGTCACCAGCCTTTATTTCGGCGGCGGGACGCCCGCCCTTGCCGCCAGCCGCCTGGGGGAAATCATCGAGGCCGTACGCCGCTACTTCGTGATCACTGACGGGATTGGGGTCGAGCTGCACCCGGACAATGTGACCGTCCCCCTGCTGCAGACGCTGCAAAAAGCGGGCGTGACCAGAATCAGCATCGGTATTCAATCTTTTCAGGCAAAATACCAGGCGATGCTGGGCCGCACAGCAGCCGATCCCGCAGCCCTGGCTGCCGCGCTGCGGTCCGTCCCCTTCCAAACCGTTTCCATGGATTTCATTTTTGCCCTGCCCGGACAGCGTTTCGACGACCTGCGTTCTGATATCGATACCGCCTTTACAAGCGGCGCAAACCACATCGCGATCTATCCACTGATTGATTTCACGTTTACCAAAAGCCGTATCCAGCCGATGCCCAAGAAGGAGAAGCGGCAGCTGCTCGACCGCCTAACGGCCTACTGTCTGGAGCAGGGATATGTCCGCAGCTCTATCTGGACCTTTGCCAAGGACGCCGGCGCACGGTATTCTTCCATGACCCGCGACTGTTTCCTTGGCTTCGGCTGCTCGGCCGCCACCCTTCTTAAGGATCAGTTTAAGATCAACACCTTTTCTGTCGAAGCGTACTGCGCACGCATCCGGCAGGGGCTGCTGCCAACCGCGCTGACCCTCCGCTTCTCTCTCCGCCAACGGATGCTGTACTACCTGTTTTGGGCCGCTTACAGCACCGAGATCCATGCCGATGCATTTGAGCGCTTTTTCGGCGTCCCGCTTTCAAACATGTACGGCGCAGAGCTCGCCCTGGCCAAGCGCCTGGGGCTGCTTACGGAACGCGGCGGCATCTACCGTATGACGTCCAAAGGGGCCTTTTACTACCATTATTACGAGAACTTTTATACGCTTTCCTACATTGACAAAATGTGGGGCATCCTGCGCAGAGAGGCTTTTCCAGCCTGCATCCGCTTCTGACGCACCAGGGACAATTAAGCAACTGCTGATTAGGAGGAAACCGCATGAAACGCTATCGCGCCGCCATCTTCGACCTTGACGGCACCCTTTTAAATACACTGGGCGACCTGTGTGCCGCCGCAAGCGCCGGACTCACCGCACACGGCTACCCGTCTATCACCGAAGAGCAGACACGTCTGCGCGTTGGGAATGGGATCCGCAACCTGATTCTGCGCAGCCTGCCTGAGGATGCCGGCGACAGCGTAATTGACGCCTGCCTGTCCGGTTTCCGCAGCCATTACGAGGCCCATTTGCACGACCTGACCCACCCCTACGAAGGAATCCCCGCCCTGCTTCATGCACTGCGCAGCCAGGGGGTCAAAATTGCGGTGCTGTCCAACAAATATGATCGGGCGGCAAAGCGTCTGATCGAACACTTTTTCCCCGGTCTGATCACGCTGACCCTTGGCGAACGCCCCGGGATACCGCGGAAACCCGATCCCACCTCGACACGCGAGGTCCTAGCAGCACTGGGCGTCCGCCCCGAAGACACGCTGTACATCGGCGACAGCGGCGTCGATATGCAGACCGCCAAAAACGCCGGCCTGACCGCTGCCGGGGTAACTTGGGGATTCCGCAGCCGCGAAATCCTGCTGGAAAACGGCGCGGATCTGCTGGCCGACCATCCGGCACAGCTGCTCGCACACTTTGCCGACCCTGCACGCCTGCAAGAGGGGTTCACACGGTGCGGTTTCGCCTTCTCCTATTTCGAAACCTCCAGCCAAGCCGTCGACTACCTGAAAAACGTCTGTCGCGGAAAAACGGCCGCTTTCGGCGGCTCCATGACGCTTGAAACGCTCGGGGCGTATGATGCCCTGCGGGAGGGCGGGACCGTCCATTGGCATTGGCGGGGCGATCCGCCGGACACCGCGCCAGAGGTCTTTCTAACCTCGGCCAATGCGCTTGCACTGACCGGCGAGGTCGTCAACCTCGACGGGAACTGCAACCGGGCCGCAGCCTCCATGTATGGATCCGATGCAGTCTATTTTATCTGCGGGATGAACAAGCTTGCGCCCGACCTCCCCTCAGCTGTCAGCCGTACAAGGAACATTGCGGCGCCGCGCAATGCCCGCCGGCTAAACCGCCACACCCCCTGTGCAGCTGACGGCAGATGCCATGACTGCCGCTCTCCCGAGCGCATCTGCCGCGCGCTGGCCATTCTTCTCGCTCCCTCAAGCAGCGTCAAACATACGGAAATCGTCTTGGTCGGCGAAACGCTGGGCTATTAGGGTTGATTCCACAGCGTTTTCGGGCAATCTACGCCGCTCAAAAAAACTGCACCGGAAGGGTTTCCCCTCTCGGTGCAGTTTTTTCTCTATCCCCGGCGTTGGATCTCTCCCCTGAAATTGCCTGCACACAGACCATTTCAAGAAAATCCCCCTACTGCCGGATCCTTTTCAGAAATCAGACACGTTCTGCGTCGCTTTCCTGCGCGCGGTAAAACGCGCCGAACCCCCGGTAAGCCATATAAAGGTCAAGCTTGGAGATGACCTCAAACGGCGCATGCATAGAAAGCACAGGCACGCCCGCATCCACCGTATCAATGTTGCGGTTCGCCAGGAACATCGCTACCGTACCGCCGCCGCCCTGGTCGACCCGGCCAAGCTGGGCCGTCTGCCAGGCCACATCTGCACGGTCAAAAATTGTACGGATACGCGCCATCAGTTCGGCAGAAGCCTCTGAAGTACCCGATTTACCGCGTGAACTTTACCAACGCAAAGCCGCAGTTGACCCGCCCGTCATTCCTCTTTTCCGATACATCCGGATAGTTCGGGTCGAACGCATTGCACACATCGGCGGACAAGCAAACCGAGTTTTCAAAACAAGCGTCCAGCAGCACCCCCTGCGTACGGCACAAATCTCCTATAAAGGTATCAAAGTGCCTGCTTTGCATCCCGGTTACTCCATCCGAACCAATTTCCTCCTTGTCGACCAACAGACACACGCAGGTATGTGCCGGCGTTTCCGACAGCTCCATCAATGCGGTCGCCGCCGGATAGGAACAGCAGCGGTCATCATGCCCATAGCCGCCAATAAAGCTGCGATCCAGCCCGATGTCGCAGGCAGGGAACGCCGGCACGCAGGACAACTCGGCCGACAGAAAATCAGCCTCCCTCATCCCATATTTCTCGTTGAGCCAGCGCATCAGCGCCAGCTTGACCGGCTGCTTTTCGTCCTTATCCCCGGCCGGCCGGGAACCTACCAGAATATTGAGCCCCTCGCCTTTAAAGCCCTCTGTCATTTTCTTCTGCATCTGTTCGGAGGCCAAATGGGGCAGCAAATCCGTGATCACCAGCTTGGGGTCGGAGGGATCCGCGCCGATGGAAACCTCTACCTTCCGGATTTCTCCATTTTCGCAGACGCAGACGATGCCGCGCAGCTCCAGCGGAATGGCAGGCCACTGATATTTCTTAATGCCGCCATAATAATGCGTTTTAAAAAAAGCCATTCCCTCTGTTTCGTAAAGCGGCAGCGTACGGATATCAATGCGCGGCGCATCCAGATGGGCTGCCGTCAGATGCACCCCCTCGGCAAGGCTCTTTTCGCCGATCACAGCAAGAATAATTCCCTTTGCACGGTTGATCTGGTAAATGCGGTCGCCCGGCTGCAGGGCCTGCCCGCGCCGGTACGGGTGGAAACCGGCACGCCCGGCACGCGCAGCCATTTCCTTGACGGCGTCCCGTTCGGTCTTCGCACGGTCAAGAAACGCTTTGTAGCCCTCGCCATACGCTGTTACCGCCTCTGGGTCAGCCCGGTCAAAAGCCGGTTTTTTATCATAAAAAAGTTGTTCAGATGTCATTTTCTCCCACTCCTCTTGACAGATTTTCCAAGCTTTCCTCCGCCAGCACCGCAAACAGCCCGGCGCACCGGCGCTCTATATCCGCCTGATCCGCATCGTTTTCTATAATCCAGCGGCAGCGCAGGCGGTAAAACGTGTCGTCCGGCTGGGCATCAATGCGGGCAGCCGCATGGGCGCGGGAAAGGCTGTCACGCGCCATAATCCGCGCAATCCGCACTTCCCGCGGGGCGAGCACGCCAACCACCCCGCCGTCACACAGGACGTCCGCCCCCAACTGAAACAGCGTCGGCGCATCATACAATGTGAACGGACATCCGTTTGCCGCACAGGCGGCAAACGCCTGCTGCGAGGCCCTGCGGATATAGGGGAAGGTGAGGCGGTTGAGCAGCGCAAGCCGCTCTGGGTCGGCAAATACGACCGGCGCAAGCCGGGCGCGGTCCAGCGCGCCGTCCGCGTCCAGCACATCCCCAAAAACGGCGCACAGCCCGGACAGCATCTCACGGTTTTCGCGGCAAAGCGCGTGGTAGACCGCGTCTGCATCCACCCAGCCCGCGCCCAACGCATGCAGCGCGCGGGCAACCGTACTCTTCCCCGCGCCCGAACCGCCGGTCAGTCCGATGATCTTCATTTTCTGCACCTCAGATTCAGAATATGCGCCGTCACACGACATAGACAACCTGAAACCCGGCCGCCTTCTTCAGACGGTTTGCCACAGCCAGCCCGATTCCCTCATCCCCGGGGCACTGGGTATAAATCTGCTGCACGCCAGTCTCGTCGAAGCTGCGCAGCGCATCAAAAATACGGCGGGCCTGGGCCAGCGGATCACGGGCGGTACCCATGGTGCGCATTTCATGCATTTCAAACAAATACGCAAACTCGGTAAAGCAGAGCACCCCCGTCTCATTGGTCAGATGCTTCAGAATGTAAGACGCGGTTTTTTCCGGTGCGCCACAGACCACGGTTACCGGTGCATTGGGCGCATAATGCCGGTATTTCATGCCCGGCGCCGAAACCTGCACGTCATCGTCGATTTGTTCACGAAGGGCACGATCCAACTCCAC
>CANPPM010000038.1 GCA_947575935.1 uncultured Butyricicoccus sp.
AGGCGGGGCAATTGAACTGACCGGGCACAAAGTCCTGACGCTGCCGCAGCAGGAGGGCAAGGTAAACGCCGCTGAGGTCGAACGCTTCTGCGAAACCTTTTATCAAAATGAAACCCATCCCCACATGGTCTGGCCGGGCATGTTGTACCTCTCCCACCCCACCGAGTATGGTACGCTGTACACCCGGGAAGAGCTCAAGTCCCTCTCCTCCGCCTGCAAAAAATACGGTCTTTCACTCTATCTGGACGGCGCCCGGCTGGGCTATGGGCTTGCCGGGCGTGGCGCCGACCTGACGCTGCAGGACATCGCCCAGCTATGCGACGTCTTCTATATCGGCGGTACCAAGGTCGGCGCGTTGTGTGGGGAAGCAGTCATTTTCCCACGGGGAAATCTGCCCCGGCACTTCGTGACGCTGGCCAAGCAGCGCGGGGCGCTGCTTGCCAAGGGCCGCCTGCTCGGCATACAATTCGACGCACTGTTCACAGACGGCCTGTACGCGCAAATCAGCGCGCATGCCGTTGCAATGGCAGGACAGCTGATCGAAATCTTTCGCACACGCGGCTATCGGTTCTATCTGGAGTCCCCTACCAACCAACAGTTTCTCATACTGGACAAGACCACCTTGGAGCGCCTGCGCGAACAAGTGCGCTTCAGCTTTTGGGAACAGCTGGACAGTACGGATACAATCGTCCGCTTTTCCACCAGCTGGTCGACCACCCAGGACGACCTTGACCGCCTGGCACAGATCCTGGACGGCATCCAATAACCATCCGGCTCCACGCATAGAAAACGGCATCCAAAACCGGTCTCAGCTCATTCCAGGTCCGTGTAAAATTTATAACCCCCGCGGAAAGTGTACGCTGAATACACCTTCCGCGGGGGTTTTGAAATGCAGCCTTGCCATGCAGCTTGGGAGCTTCTTTCCCGCTCCACAGCGCATTTCCTGCCCATCATCCGGAACCGATACCGTCTAAAACAAGCTGTTTCCCACCGATAGGCCCTTCCAGATACGACAGATCCTCCAGTTTATCACACAGCGCCTCATAAAACGCCTCATCCCAGGAGTGGGTCCTCCGCAGCGTCTGTGCGTCAACCAGGAAATACTGGTGACTGGCCACCCCTGGCCGGTCCGGTACCGGATCATCATATGTGCAATCGACAAACAGCAGCTCCCCGTCAAGCACGATCGCATTCCAGGCATGATTCATCGTCTCGGACACCACAAAAAAAGTATCAATCCCGGCCGCACTGCACAGCATCTGATACGCACGCGCGTATCCCATACAGACAGCCGTACCATTTACCAGCGCCCCAGCCGCCGTAAAGGGCGGCGCAGCGCCATCCAGCGCGCCGTCGTCCCCAATGCTGAGGTCATACGCACAGTTGACAATCAGCCAATCATGCAGCGCAAGCATGCGCGCCCTGGTATCCATGCCATCCAGCTGTAGAGAACGGACGATACCCAGCGCAAAGGATTCTGCCTGTTCCTGCGCGGCACGATTCTCAACCTGGAGAGACAGCTCGGAAGAGCCGTCCTGCAGGGTCCTGCAATGCATCGTAAAAGCGTATGGCAGCCGTGCCTCCAGCGCCCGATATACACGGTCGGGGTCGATCGTATTCCGCCGGAACCAGAGCCCCTCCCCTTCGTCCCGCAAATCTGCCAACAGCAGCTGCGCAGCGGCAAAATCATCCTCCGGCGCGCAGGCAGTCAGCCATGGAATCACCATTTGCCCGACCGCACAGCCCAAACATACCATGCCGGCAAAGCAAATCAAATTTTTCAGCAGTCGCAGCATTGCCGCCCTCTCTATCCAACCCAAAACAAACAGCGCCCCGGCAATATCCGGAGCGCACCGAAGCGCCGCCCATTAGGCAAGTCCATCTCCCACGCAGCCCTTGACGCGCACGGCCAGACGGGCGCCTCCCCCTGCCCAGGAGTGGGCGCGGGGCCGCGCTGCGCGGCCGCCAGCCCATGAGAAAAACCGTTACATCAGCTTCACAGTATAATATACGGCCAAAATGAAAAGATATGCCGCCGAGACACAAAGCAGATAGAAAATCCGCGCCGGCCCCATCAGCGCACCCAAAATCACCATCACCGCCATCAGGATCGCCGTGACACTGACAACCACATATGCGCGTGGCCCAAACCCGGCAGGCAGCTTACTGCCCGTCAGACGCCGCCTGGCGCTGAGTACCTGCGCGCCCGCAAGCACAACGGCCAGCGCGGCAGCCGCATAGCCGATCATCCCCCCTTGGGACAGGCGGATCCCAATCAGCAGCGCCGCACCGACACCGACATCGGTCGCAACCATAAAAAATTCCGGCTGATAGGAATGATAAATCAAATAATAGATCGCCAGCGCGGGCAGGACGCCATAGCAAAGCTTGATCATACGGACCGGCTCCTGATCGACCAGTACGGCCAACATGGTAAACAATACGGTCACAACAAGGAGATTGCGCCCGGCAAACAGGCGGTTGGCACTGCGTCCGGCTTTCCTGTCGGACACGGTTACCACAATTGCAAGGATCACCAGCGCCACACCGACCCAGCGCGATGCACTCAAAATCCACAGGCCGAGCATGAAGTCGGAGCGCAGCAGCGTATTAATATACCACAGCCCCATCACACCGAACAGGCACAGTGAAAACACCGCCAGGATCTTATTGGTAATATAATCCTGCTCCTGTGTGTTTTTCATCTTCTTTGGCATTTTTTTATCCGCCAAGTCAATCAACTCCCTATTAAAGATTACCGCTTTCATACATCACAGCGGCCAGCGCCGCAAGCGGCGCAGTCTCGCACCGCAGAATCCGCCGGCCGAGCGAAACGCTTACCAGGCCGCCGGCCAGCGCCTGTCCCGCCTCCTCAAGCGCAAAACCGCCCTCCGGACCGATCATCATCGACACGGTCGACAGCGTCCTACCGCCAATGACACTGCGCAGCGGGCGCTCCCGCTCACATTCATAGAAAAACAGCGCCGTTTCCGCCTGTGCCGCCCGCGCCACCGCCTGCGCAAAGGGGATCACGTCCTCTACCGGCGGAATACGCCCGCGACCGCACTGCTTGGCAGCCTCCTCCGCAATCCTCCGCCAGCGTTCGGTCTTCCGCCGCTGGCTCTTTTCATCCGGGCGGGAAACACAGCGCGCCCCTAGGAACGGCACAACACGAGACACCCCAAGCTCAACCGCCTTCTGCACGATCAGCTCCAGTTTATCCGCCTTAGGCAGCGCCATGTACAGCGTCACCTCCGCCGACGGCTCGCCCGCCGACGGCGACTGCCCGCATACGCGGCAGCGCACCAGCCCGGGGCGCGTTTCCTCAATAATGCAATCGTAATCCATACCGGCGGAATCGCAAAGAAGAACGCTATCCCCTGGACCCATCCGAAGAACCCGGATGATATGGCCCGCATCCTCGCCCTCGATTGAAAGCATCCCGTCCACAGGTCCTGCCTGTATAAAGAATCTGGGCATATCTTCCTCCGATTAACACTCAATTATTCTAACAAAATTATCCGCGCTTGTCCAGTGAAAAACTAAAATTTATCAAAAATGATGCGCCCCGCAACCACTAACGACAAAAAGCGCGGCGGCGCACATTCATCCGGGCCGTTTTGCGGTGAATGCCGACCAGTCCTCCGAGGCCGTATGTTCCAGAATCTCAAAGCGCTGCGTACGCAGCGCCGCCTCTACATCGTCTGCCCGCTCGTTTAGAATCCCCGAGCAAATCAACGTACCGCCGGGCGACAGCTTGTCCCAAAACATCGGCGCCATACCAATGATGATGTCGGCCACAATATTGGCGCAAATGATTTGGTAACCGCCGCCAATCCGCCCGGCCAGCTCGGGGTCCCGCAGCGCATCGCCATGCAGCGCACGGCCAATCTCTACCTTATTTTTCCGCGCATTTTCACAGGCGCAGGTCAGACAGTGTTCATCAATGTCGACCACCGTATCGGCATGCGCGCCCAGCATCGCGGCCGCAATCGCCAGGATACCCGAACCGGTGCCCATATCCAGCAGCCGTTCGCCGCCCCGCACCGTCTGTTCCAGCGCACGGATGCACAGCTGTGTGGTGTCATGGCTGCCGGTGCCAAAAGACGAGGCCGGGTCAATCTCTAAGATACGGCGTCCTTCCTCCGGCTCACAAGTCTCCCAGGAAGGTTTAATCAGAAAATGCGCCCCGACTGGAAAGGGCTTAAAATACTGTTTCCAGCCCCATTCCCAATCGGCCTGGCGGGTCAGGCTGGTCTCCGTCTCCAGCCGTCCCCATTCCGCCCGCGCATCCCGCGCTTTCAGCTCCGCCAAACGCGCGCACAGCATACGGTATTGCGCCGCCCCGCTTGGGGAATCCGGCAAATAGATTTTAATCTTGGTTTCCTGGGTCGAAAGCTCCTGCTTTAGCTTCTCATCGACATAATCCCAATAGATCTCCGTACTCTCCAAAAACGCGGCAAAATCAGCGGCGTCCTCCAGGGCATACCCCTCTATCCCCATCTCCTCCAACAACGCCGTAACCGGCTCAATCCCTGCCGTTGCAGTGAAGATGGTCACCTCGGTCCAATCCATTCCGTCCCCCTCCTTTTATAGACAAATCAACCCATATTTCTGCTCAAAATACCGGATCAGCTCAGGTGCAAGTTCCCAGGTCCCATCATAAACCGCCAAGCCGTAAAAGGCGCGCAGCGCCTTTTCCAGCAGCTCTGGGGTACCGGCGCATAGGCAGACCGGGCGCGTAAGCATATACAGATCATCTTCCAGATCCTGAATCCCCTCTTCATCCTCCAAAACCAACCGGAGGACGGCGGCTTCCTGATCCTCCGCCTCCAACAGGCGCTCATAGAGCCGGTGGTCGCAGACAATCTCTTCGGAAATGTCGACTGTCGGCGCAATGAAATGCGCATCCCGCCCATCGGGCGCCAGCAATACGTCGTCATGGTCACGGCTGGCCGGGCGATACCCCGTCCAGTCCCGCACTGCTGCGCAAAAGGCCGCTTCCGCTTCCCCAGGCACGGGTAGAAACACCTCAGCCCCCGTCAGGCCAATGCCGCCTTTCAGCCACGCCGCAGGCAGCCGCGCACCGACTGAAATCCGGATATAGGGCGCCAACCGGTCCAATGCCTCGCAGAGCTGCTCCGGCTGGCCAGCCGAAACAATCAGCGTGCTGACGCCAATACGCTGCAGAACCCCCGCCGCAGCCGCCATATCGGTGCCGTCGGGCATGCGGCCATCCGCAGCGGCCTCCACCTCGGCGATCAGCGTCTTGCCGCACAGATCGGTGAGGGCAATGACCGCAGCACGCAGCGCGCGGAAATCAGGCGCGCCGTACAGCAGCAGGAAATCCTCCCGGCCGCCGGTCAAAGGGCGAAACAACGTCTTGCAATACGCAATATAGCGCTCGGTCTTCGGCGGCTCAATTGCCTCCGGCACAGGCGGACAGCGCAGGGCAATGCCTACCGGCGCATGGGCTTCGGGCGCGCCATCCGCCTCGACCGCAACTATCTTTTCATCTCTCCGAACCAAAACCAAAAATCGTCGGGGAATGGAATCCATTTGTCTCTCCTTTCTCGTTCCGCTGAAGCCCTACGAATTCGCAGCGAAAGGGCGCCAAAACAGATCGGCTCTGTCAGGCAGCAGCCGGCAGCCAGCTTCCATCGTCTTCCGAGATATACTGCAAAGGCTGGGCGGCCGCAGCCCGGGCAAGGGAAAGGGCCTGCTCCAACGCATAATCCACATAGTAGCCGGAAGCATCTGCCATCGTTTGATTCAAACGCCGCAGCGTCGCGACACTGACATTCTGTGAGTGGGGCAGTCCCGCTGCCTCCTCAAAGACATGCACCGCCTTCAGCACCTCCGAAGTCAAGGTACCGGTTGCGGCATCCAGCAGGCCAAGCAGGTGGAGCCGCTCCGTCAGCGCTGAAACCGAACTGCTGCTCTCGCCAAAAAACAGAGGACGCAGGGTAGGCAGCTCCGGCTTTCCATCCAAATATTCGCCCAGGGTAATCAGGCTCCTGGTCTCATAATCGGGCACTACCCCTTTGCCCTCCCAGACGCCGGTCTTGGGCGTACTCATTTCCAGCGTGGTGATAATCAGGCTGTCGCCGTTGCCCATCGACAGATGATACTGCCCAAGCGATTTCCCATAGGTCTTTTCCCCGATCAGCGTGCCCGTCCCAGTATCCTTCATACACGCCGCCATCATCTCGGCCGCCGACGCCGTTTTGCCGTCCACCAAAATGTATATGCCGTTGAGCGGCAGGCCGCCGCCGTCGCTTGTAATCACCTGCGCTCCGCCCTGGTCCCGCCGCCAACGGCAGGTGACCATCTCGGCAGGCTCGGTCAGCATGCTATCCAGCATTGTCAGCGCCGCGTCTATCAATCCGCCGCCGTTACCGCGCAGATCCAGGATCACCGCCGCCGTCCGCTTGTCATCCAGCTGCTCCCAGATCTGTTGGAAATGCGCCGCGTCGTCCATGGTAGCGAATGCTTCCACGCTGATGTACTCAATCCCATCCCCCAAGCTTTTCGACCAGACGTAATCACCGTAAATCTCACGCCGGACAACCGACAGCACGAGCTCACGCCCCGCGCGCCCTAATGTCAGGCGGACCTCCGTACCCGGGTTGCCGCGCAAAAGCTCCCCAATCTCGTCCAACGTTTTGCCTGCCGCCGCAGTCCCGTCGACCGCCAGCAGGACGTCCCCCGTTTCCACGCCGGCCTCACGGGCCGGGCCGCCAAAGTTCACGTCGGTAATGACCGTATTCCCCTCCAGCTGCTGGACGGTGACGCCGATGCCGACATAATCCCCGGTCAGCGCTGAAAAGCTCTGCTCATATTCCTCCGGTGTCAGATAAAACGAATGGCTGTCATGTTTTTCCAAAATCTCATTGACGACCTTGCTCAGCGGCTCGCCGCCGCTAACACGCGCGTTGCAGGCAGCGCGCTGCTCGTCGCTCATCGGATGATCCTCTGCAAACAGGCCGCAGCGTTCGATCTGATAAAGCGCCTCATCAAACGGCGTTTCGACCTTGCTGCGATCCAATGCGCCCGCCGGACAAACCAGCAGGCTGACTGCCAAACACGCGGCGCAAATGCGCCTATAAAAGTTTTTCAACATATCTCTCCCAGCTTTTGCTCTTGAAAACCGGCGGCGCCCCGCCGCAAGCGCCTGCGGAAACCCTGCCCCAACTTATGCAAACGGATCCGTCTGGCTGCAAAATCCAAAGAATGTCCATCCCACAGGAAAACTGTCAGGCGGCATCCGGACAAAGCCTCCCCCACGGAGCTGTTTGCGGCGTATTGACACAACGCTTCCTTTGTAAAGACGATTTCTTACATCCGCTCGGGCGCCTCCACCCCGATAATAGAAAGCACATTTTTAATGGTCTGCTGCGCCGCACGGCAAAGCGCCAGGCGCGCGTCGCGGAGCGCAGGTTCGGCATCTTTAATACGGCAGGCGTCATAAAACCGGTGGTAACGCCCTGCCAATTGGACCCCGAACTTGTTCAGTTTAGAGGGGTCGCGGTCCCGCGCCGCCATCAAAATCTCATCAGGCAGCTGCGCAATCGCCTTGATCAGCTGCCGCTCATCCTCATGCGTCAGCAGCGTAAGATCGGGTGCGGCAGACGGATCGGCAGGCTCTACCCCTCGCAGCACCGAGCAAATGCGCGCATGTGCATACTGTACATAATACAGTGGATTTTCCGAATCCTGCTTGACTGCAAGATCCAGGTCAAACTCCATCTGGGTTTCCGCCGCGCGGGAATTGAAGAAAAAGCGCGCTGCATCCACCGGGATCTCATCCAACAGATCGGACAGCGTCAGGCTCTTGCCTGTGCGCTTGGACATGCGGACGACTTGGCCGCCCTGCATCATACGCACCAGCTGCATCAGCACAATTTCCAACCGGTGCGAGCCGTCCAGCCCGATGGCATCCAGCGCGCGCTGCAGCCGGGCGACATGCCCATGATGATCTGCCCCCCAGATATTAATGACACGGTCAAACCCACGGACTGCAAATTTATTGCGGTGATAAGCAATATCCGCCGCAAAATAGGTATAAAACCCGTTTGCACGCCGCAGCACATCATCCTTATCACAGCCAAAGTCGGTCGAACGCAGCCAAAGCGCGCCGTCCTGCTCATAGGTGACGCCCGCCTGTTCCAGCAGCGCGACCGTCTCCTCGACAAAACCGCTTTCGTGCAGCCCGGACTCCCGGAACCAGACATCATACTTGATCTTATAGCGCTCCAAATCCCGTTCCATCTTGGCGATGTTCGAAGGCAAGCCATATTCAATGAAAATCTGCCTGCGTTCCTCCGGCGAAAGCGAGAGCAGGCTATCCCCATGTATCCGGATCAACTCACCGGCAAGCTCACGAATGTCCTCCCCCTGATACCAGCTGGGATCAAACGCAACCGACGATTCCCCCTGCAGCGCCTGAAGGTAACGCCCTTCGATTGAATGCGCAAACTTATCCACCTGGTTGCCGGCGTCGTTGATATAAAATTCACGGGTCACATCATTCCCTGCCCAGCGCAGCACCTCGGCCAGACAGTCGCCCAGCACACCGCCGCGCGCATTGCCCATATGCATTGGCCCGGTCGGATTTGCAGAAACAAATTCGACCATGATCTTTTCCGGCCGCCCGCTTGTGGTCCGGCCATAGCCGTCCCCCAACGACTCCACTGCGTGAAGCGCCTCGGCATACCACTGCGCCCCCAGTGTAAAATTCAGAAAGCCTGGCCCTGCAATCGTGACCCGCTCAAAGCAGCTGCCCTCCAGCGTCGTTTCCGCAAGCAGCGCTTCGGCGATCCTGCGCGGAGCCATGCGAAGAGGTTTGGCGCACTGCATGGCGAAGGTAGAAGCCCAGTCGCCATTGGCCGCATCCTTTGGGGTCTCGACCGCGACAGCCGGGATCTCTGCCTCAGGCAGCGTACCCGACCGGACCGCGGCCGCATAGGCCGCGCTTACAATTTCCGCCGCCTGCCGGCGGGCATTTTCCATCAGATTCATATTCACACTCCAAACTATTGATCAGCAGCCCTTATCACGTATTCTCCAGCAGCTCTGCAACAACCATTTCCAAGTGGTTCTCTCCCACCAGCGAGTGATCGACCTCCAGCGTATAGTCGATCACCAGCTGTCCGCCGTTGCTCCCGACCGTATTGTGCAGCCGCGTGGTATGCGTCGAAATCGTCATCGCTCCGAACGGCGTTTGATACAACCCCACATGCCGCTCATTCTCTGCAAACAGCAGCTCAGAGGGGCAGCTGCCCGTCCGGACGACCGCCGCTTCCCCCGCCCCTAACCGGACGGTGGTGCGGCTGCCCTCCATCCCGGTCAGCTCGCTCTCATCATACACAATATAATACTTCCCGCGGCGCTGATACAGCTTTGCCGCCGTCACCAGATCGACCTTGTCGACGTCGCAGCCTTCAAACCGCTGTGTCGATGTAATCGATATCCAAACATCCTTCTTCATGCAGCAGACCTCTTTTTCTGTCCGGAACCTGCCGTATCCGCTCAGGTTCTCTGTTTTCATCGCAACGTTTGTTTGAAAATCAGCAAATTACCCGCCCGAGGCGGACTTTTAGCCGCGCGCGGCGATCCCCCGCAGGAATCCTGGCAGATGTGAGCGGGAACGCACGGCGCTTCAGCGAAAAAAGAGCCCTCAGGAAAGGTTGTGCTGGATTGTAAACAGGCTCCATGGGATCGCGGAGTTCCAGCGGCGCCATCCTCAAAAGGGCCGCCCCAAAACGCCCATAGATTTTCCGCCCTCCCCGCCGGCCGGCGACCGGGCTCACGCCCCATATGCGGAAATCTCGATCAACTCCGCCGGGTGGGTAATCTGTTCATTCAAAAACAGTCCCGCAAGCTGGCGGAAGGACGCCGGATCGTCGGATACAAAATACCGCGTCCTGCCGCGCCCACGCCCGGCAGGGATCAGCATCGCACGGGCGGCATCAGCCGCCGCCGCCCCAGAATCCACCAGCCGGACACTGTCGCCCATATAGGACGCAATCACGCCGCGCAGCAGCGGATAATGGGTACATCCCAAAATCAGGGTATCAATCCCTTCACCCTTCAGCTCAGACAGATATTCACGTACCAGCGTCTCAATCACGACGTCGCCGCGCTGTACACGCCCGTTTTCAACCATGGGCACGAACAGCGGGCAGGCGCGGGTAAACACACGTAGCTCGGGCCTGGCAGTCAGCAGCATCCTCTCATACGCCCCCGAGCGAATGGTACTGGATGTGCCGATGACACCAACCCGGTGATTCCGCGTTTCCCGCAGCGCCTGCGCACAGGCCGGCCAGACCACGCCGATGACCGGAATATCACTCTCCGCAGCAAGCGTGTCAAGCGCGACTGAAGAAACCGTACCACAGGCAATGACAATCGCCTTCAGCTCAAAGGTCCGCAAAAATGAAACGTCCTGCCGCGCATAACGGATGATGGTCTCGGGGGAACGCGTACCGTAGGGGACGCGCCCGGTATCCCCAAAATAAATAATATTTTCCGAAGGCATCGCCTCATGCAGTCGGCGGACCGCCGTCAACCCACCCAATCCGGAATCAAACACACCGATGGGACGGTTATCCATGACCGTTTTCCTCCACAGCAAACGCAATCAAGCGGTCGAGCAGCGCAGGAAAGGCAATTCCCTCATGCGCAAAAAGCTTTGGATACATGGAGATCGCGGTAAATCCCGGAATGGTATTGATCTCGTTGAACACGATCTCGTGATCCTGATAGGTACAGAAAAAGTCAACCCTCGACAGCCCTCTGCAGCCAAGCGCAGTATAGATGCGCGCCGCATGTTCGCGCACAACCGCCATCTTGTCTTCGGGAATGCGGGCAGGAATGTAAAGCTTGGAATTCTCATCATGATATTTCGCGTCAAATGTATAGAAATGTTGTGAGGGCGCAATCTCGCCTGCGACCGATGCGGCAGGGCTGCGGTTGCCAAGCACGGCGACCTCAATTTCCTGCCCGTCAATGAACTCCTCGACCAACACCTTGTCATCCCATTGGAATGCCCCGGCAAGACCCTGCTGCAGCTCCTCCAGGCTGCCCGCCCGTGTTACGCCCACCGACGAGCCGGACGAGCAGGGCTTGACGAAGACCGGCCAGCTGCCAACGGCCTGTGCAGCCGCATGAACCGTCCCCTGCGGATCCCGCGCAAAGTCGGCAGACAGCGCCAGGTAATAGGCCGCCTGCCGCACGCCGGTGCGCGCAACAATCAGCTTGGTCAAGCTCTTATCCATAGAATTTGCGCTGGCTGCAACGCCGGGACCGACGAAGGGGATGCCGGCCAGCGTACAGAGTCCCTGAATCGTGCCATCCTCGCCGCCAAAGCCATGCAGCACCGGAAACACGCAATCCAGGCGTACGGTCTCCGCCCCCTCTTCCCGCAGGAGATACAGCCCATGGATTCCACGGTCGGGCGGCAGCAGCGCAGGCGTCAGGGACGGCGCATGCTCCCAAGATCCATCTTGAATCTTCGCAGGGTCGGCGTCCTCATAAAAGAACCAGCGCCCCTCGCGCGTAATACCGACCGGCAGCACACGATACTTGCTGCGGTCTATATTGCGCAGTACAGACGCCGCCGAAAGACAGGAAATCTCGTTCTCACTCGACAGGCCGCCAAACAAAATTGCTAAATTCATCATAAAAACGTGACACACCTTTTACTCAACACATTTATTCATCTATCAGTATACGCTATTTCCTCGAAAAACGCAAAGAATTTCCCGGCAAAACTGCAGGAAAATCCGGGATGCCCCTGCCGTTCCCTCGCGCGCAGAGTGGGGACGCACCGCCGGGAAAGGGCCGTACACGCGCTCAAACGCCGGTATAGGCACGGACCAAACGCCATTCCTCTGCATGCCAGCAGCAAAATCCCTCCAACGGCGCCCGCTCGCCCCCCTCAAAAACAACCTCGTAGGGCTCACCCTGCGCAAACGCAGCTTGCCCACGCTTGTACTCCGCCAGCGGGAGCGCTGCCATCCGGGCAACCTCGCCGCCCGGGCAGAACGCCGGCGGCGCTTCTGCCCGGCAGGTAAACACATGAACGATCTCGTCGTCAAACCCGTCCGGACGTGGGAATTTCTGCGTCACGGTCCCTGCGTATCCCAGCTGCTCAGGCGCAAGGTCGAGCCCCGCTTCCTCACGGGCCTCCCGGCAAACCGCCTGTATAGGGGTCTCGCCCGGGTCGATATGCCCGGTTGCCGCCTGGTCAAAGAGCCCCGGATACAGCGGCCGGTCGAAAGCCCGCTGCTGCAGCCACAGATACTCCCCTTCAAACAGCCAGAGGTGCGCCACCATATGCAGCAGCCCCTGCGCATGCACCAGCGCGCGCGGACGTACCCCGCAGGGACGCAGCGCCGCATCATAAACCGTCAGGCACTCCGCCCCGGGCGCTTCCTGCCCGGCAATCAAGCCTTCCTTTTGTTCGGCAGTCAGCCGCTTAATCGCCGCTTCATATCCCATCGCCTCAGACTGCGTCGCAAAAACCTGACTGAAGACCAGCGTAACCGGCCCGCGTCCCCGGGTATACCGCGCCCCCCGTCCGCTGTTATGCGCTGCCAGCCGCCGGGTCAGGTCGTTGGTCCAGCCGGTATACAGCGTGCCATCCGCACAGCGGAGCATATAGACATAATTCACCGGCTTCCTCCCAACATACTCAGCGTTTGACAAAGAACTCGTCATACCACACCAGGAAGCAGTACACCGACCAGATTTTTTTCATATGATGCGCCCGGCCCGCCTTATGCTCGTCCAGCAGGCGCACGATCTGCGCCGTCTGGAAAAATTGCTGCGCCGTCTCGCCCTGGAACGCGTCACGGATCATCTGATAGTATGCATCCTGCCGCAGCCAATCGTTCAGCGGGGTCAGGAACCCGATTTTCGGCATATCAGCCGTCTTTTCCGGCAGCGACTTCAGCGCCGCACGGCGCAGCGCAAGTTTGGTCTCTTTACGCGTAACACGGTATTTCGAAGGAATACTGAGCGCGGTCTCCAACACCTTCCGGTCAAGGAAGGGTACGCGCAGCTCCAGCGAGTTCGCCATACTCATCTTATCGGCCTTCTGCAGGATATCATACAGCATCCACACCTGCATGTCGGCGTACTGCATCTGTGTGATCTCATCCGC
>CANPPM010000039.1 GCA_947575935.1 uncultured Butyricicoccus sp.
ATTCGGGTATGCCGCTCAACGCCATAATATGCCTGATAAGTCTCGCTGCTGACCTCGACCTGCTCACCGCTGATCATAATGATGTACTTTTTATTCCCTGTCATGCTAGACAGTCCTCCATTCTGAAATCGTTGTTGTCAATCCTGATTTCAGATGCGGAGGGGAACGGCATCGCATACTATGTCTAAAAGCAAAAAAACAGCGGCCGATCTTACGGAAATCCGTAAAACCGACCGCTGTTTTTAATAATCCTGGGAGGCATTCCTTATAGACGGTGTACTTTGGCTGTAGTCGAAACAAATTCTGCCTATGTTGTACAGTTAGCTGTACCATATATCTGTATCCCTTTTACAGTCTTGCTCACGGGAGGTTCAAATCATACATCTCAATTCTTTCAATATTTGATAATTCCGTCCTGCCGATATTGTCTTTATTTTGTTTTCAATTCGCAAAAGCGTGAACAAATTGGTTTTACTTTGAATCCATCTTTCCAATTAGTTTTATTAGGTATAGTATAAAAAACGCAGGATAAGATTCGATTAAAATAAGGTTAAGACAGGGATAAGAAATTCGCTAATTTTTGACACAATAAAAGGCTGAGACACTTTTATTGTGTTTCAGCCAGTTTTTTGACTCATTTTCAGAAAATCATCGAAAGTTGTCGCATTGCACATACGATATAAAATATTATATCGTATGGATTCAAAATATCGGAAACCTGCGTTAAGGCGACCCATTGCAGAACGGGCAAGAGAGTTGGTTCGCATGGTGTGCGCAAAAAATGATGTAGAAATATTGGCAGGACACGTTGGAATCGACCATATCCATTTGCTGGTATCCGTTCTGCCGTATCTATCAGTCAGTCAATTCGTGCAATATATCAAGGGCAGTACATCTCATAAACTGCAAATGGAGTATAAAGAATTAAATAAGCAGTATTGGGGAAGACATCTGTGGGCACGAGGATATTTTGCTGCAAGTAGTGGAAATGTGACAGATGATATCATTCTCCCGTATATACAATCTCAGGATATAGAAGAATCAAAGAAGAACGATAATTTTAACGTGAGCGATCTTTAGGCGGCTTTTAGCCGGTGGTGGTTTAGTCATCCTGATGCTGCTGTCGTAGCATGTAAATAATTATAATTTTCCATCGATGCTTCACCTCAAAGTTTAGTATTTCTTCTTCTTTCCATACTAAACTTCTCTCGGTTGACCTAAAGGCGAGGGTTTTAACCCCATGATACAGACAATAAAAATAATTGGAATTCGTTTTTCTCTGCGATATGAACCGCCTGCCCTGTACCGCTTCGTATCGTCTGTCATTATCATAAACGGCTAGCAGGCTGTCCGCATAAGCAACCATATATTGATTTCGTTACACTTGAATTTGAATCGTGTCGTGCGATGTTCGGCTATTGCGAAAGTTTGCATGTGATCTCTCTTTTCTCATTTAATTAAATCTTTCAAGCCATACACCTATAAAATCGATTGTTTTTTATGATTGACTACAAAGATATTGGCAGATGTATACGTGAAGCGCGGAAATCAAGAAAAATGACGCAGGAGCAGCTGGCCGAAGCAATAAATGTCGGCGTGAACCACATCGGCCATATCGAAACCGGGAACAGCGTCCCAAGTGTGCAAGTCATGATCGATATCATGAACACGCTCGGATGCTCCGCAAACGAGCTGCTCTGTATTGAAGTAAGTGCTGCTCGTCCTATTTTCACCAGTTGGATCGGAGATTTACTTTTAGATTGCAGCAGCCAGGAGATCAAACTGATTACTGATACTGTTATAGCAATGAGGGCATCTCTACGACGACTAAACGCAGAAAATGAACAGCGCCTAAAAAGGCCAGGGCACACCTAAATTTGTTGTGTCCCGGCCATTTCTGTTCCTATATCTGTTATTCTCCAATTACTCCTTCTCATACTGCCCTATTGGGGCGAGACAAATCTGTAACCAACTCCCCTTACATTCTGGATATACGTCTTTCCGGCATCAACAAGTTTTCTTCGCAGGTTCGATAAATGAACCTTGACTGTTTTTTCCATTCCTAAGTCTGGTACATCTCCCCAAATATGTCTATAGAGCTGATTATTGCTGAAAACCTGTCTCGGATTCGTTGCCATGTAAAGCAGCAGTTCGAACTCTGTCGGTGTAAGCATGATTCGTATTCCATCTATCATTATCAAATGGTATTTCCGATCAATTATCAGTTCTGCGCCAAAAGCAAATACTGCATTGTCTGATGCCATACTATGCTCCTGTTGAAAAATAGAGCGTATCTGTTCTGCACAGACATCTATCTCAACCGGTTTTTCAAGACGTACTGTCTGATAAGAGCCAAGCAGCAATTCCTGCTTGGTATCCCAAATCATCAAGCAATATTAATGAATCTGCAAAACTGATAATGATATTTTCATCATCACATAATGCTGTTCTTAATCCATCGCGAATTGTCCTGTCTTCGCTGATAAGCAATATCCGTTTTGTCATAATCATTCCTTTCCCATACAGAGCATCTTTCGTTCATAAAATGAACCAGGCAGTTAAAAAACTAAACAAAGCTGGCTGCTCCAATGATTCCCACTTCACTGTACATTGCTGCGGCCTCAACCCCATCTTTCCATATTGTCACTTGTGCGTCAGCATAGAGCAGAACTGCATCCACATACATCTTTTCCATCTAAAGAATATAAGGCATTTCCAGGAGGCAAATGCAGGATTTCCATGAAAACTGTATTTTTCAACCCGCTGCTGTAATATTGCTTTTTATATGCCTACTGAAAAGCAATAGTCGCCCCAGCAAGATATTTCTATGAAACTTTGGCGCGGGATTCTGACGTATACGATGAAGCCAGAAAATACCTCCCAAGTAGATTTTGGGCAATTTCCGTTATCTACTTAAGAGGTATCGTATCACTTCTGCCGCTTGTGTCATCTCGCAATTGTATGAAGACATATTTTTAGTGGTTTCAGTTTCTGGTGCTTATGGCTCATCCTATCGAACAACATAGACCTTTCGACGTTGTTTTGTGACCTTCCCATCTGCTTTGCAAATTGTGGACTAAAGCAACTGGTCGTCTCATAACCAACCCGTTCACCAATCTCCACGATCAACAGGACTTTAACAAGGAATGCATCCATTAGCAGTTTTGTAGACCCGATAAGGCAAGCCCACCGATTGCCAGACAATAGATGCCCATTTGTGTTCGTTCCAAAAGGCTTCATCATGCAGGACGTCGCTGTTATAAACAATCAAATCCCCCGTGCAGATATATTGCTAGGTCGTGTTAAAAATAAATATTTCACAAACGGAATAAGAGTGCGAAAATAGTGGCACGAAACGGGCTATACTGCACACAGGAAAGGTTTGCAGTATCAAGCGATTGAAGCACAACCATTTTTTGTGAAAGCCTGTAAAACGCGAAAAAAATGTTTTTAGTCCGTAGCAGTCAATTGTGCAAATTTTCTACTGTAAATTCTAACGTTACCAAATATCGCATCGACTGCCATATAAAATTGAGATGCATCGAAGAGGAATATCGTTTCAGAAAAGATTTACTCAGCCATCAGCGATCAATTTTATTCCAGCAAGAGGCGTTATCAGATAGGCGTTGCTGGATCTATAACTATGAATTCCGAAAGACTTCTATCTCTGCCTAAAACGGATGTTCACACAACTTCCCGGAACAACACTAGTAATATGTGTATATCAAACGTATTCTGCATAACCAACTGTTTAAAACGGCTGGGAATATCCCCACGTACCAATACCCAGCGGTGAAAACGCGGCATAAACCGCAATCACACAAACGATAATTAAAGCAGTTGCGACCCAGCGATATTTCCACGGCGTCAGGTCAACCGCACCAACATCCTTTTGTTCCCAAGCCGGTTCGCTGCTGACTTTCCGGTTTTTCTGATTCATCAGGAACATCAGTAACAGCTCAAGTGGGAGCAGTACCAAAACGGCGTATAAATAGTGGAAATAATCCCCGAGGAACAACAGGAAGCTGCCATAAGTGACGACATGAACGACCAGAATCACCTTTGCGGAATACTTCGGCAGATGCTTGAAGAAGAACCCGCCAAACACGGCTGTCAGCACAGGCAGCGCAATCAGCATGACCAGCGAATCCAGGAAGGTTTTCAGCCCCGCCGGGAAGAAATAAATCAGCGGGCCTACGATGGTGGTCAGCACGGCAAACACAATGCCGATATTTTTACCGACCTTAACCAGCTTTTCTTCGGAAGCGTTCTTGTCGATAAATTCCTTGTAAATATCCATTGTGAACATGGTGTCAACCGAGTTCAGCACCGAGTTAAACGAGGACAGGATCGCGCCGAGCATGACAGCGGCAAAGAAGCCCATCAGCAGCGCGGGGATGACCTGCGAAACCAGCTGCGGGTACGCTTCGTCCATATTGGCAACTTGGTCGCCTTGAATGCCGAACAGCGCGAACGCAATTACGCCCGGGAGCGCGAGATACATGAAGCCGATAATTTTCAGGAATGCGCAGTACAGCGCGCCTTTCTGTGCCTCTTTCAGGTTTTCCGCCGCAAGGACACGCTGGATAAAAGATTGATGGGTGCACCAGGACTGCAAGCCTAGGAAGAACAGCCCCGTGAATACGGTCGGCCATGGCACCGCAGGCGGCAGGGAATCTGCCGGGGCGATGGAATTGAGCATATCGGAATGGTTCGCAATCAGGTATTTCATGCCGTCGATGATTGCGAAGCCCTCGCTGCCGGTAGCATGTCCGAGCACATTCAGCGCGAAGAACGGAATCATAAAGCCGCCAATCAGCAGTCCGATACCGTTGACGGTATCCGATACGGCAACCGCTTTCAACCCGCCAAAAATTGCGTAAATAGAACCGATCACGCTGATAACAATGCAAAGCAAAATTACGGATTGAAATTTTGTAATACCAAACATTGCTGAAACGCCGAAAATATTCTCAAATACCAGCGAGCCGGAATAGAGAATAACTGGAATCTGTACGACGATGTACAGCAGGATATAAGCGATAGAAAACCAGAGCTTGGTGCTGCGGTCATAACGCAGGCCGATCAGCTCCGGGATCGTCGTAATACCACTTTTCAGATAACGCGGCGCTGCGAACAACGCAAGCACAATACAGCACGGCGCGGCGACGATTTCAAATGCCATCGGGCTCATGCCGACACTCCAAGTCTGTCCGTTCGTGCCAACAAGCTGCTCTGCTGATAGGTTGGTCAACAGCAGAGAACCGGCAATGACGAAGCCAGGCAGCCCACGTCCCGCGAGAAAATAGCCGTCGGCGGTGGACTGGTCGTCCCCTTTTGTTTTTAGCCAGGAGATCACCGCAACAAGAATCGTAAAACCCACGAAGGTTATCATTGTCCAAGCCATTTTATTACCCCTTTTCTGTTTGAATAACAATTCACCATACCCTATGCAAAAAGCCCGGTTTTTCACGCCGGGCTTTTTGCATAGAGAAGAAAGAGAAAATCAGAAGGTATGGATTACTGGCTGATGGTCGCCTTGAGCGCGTCAATGGAGGTTGCAAGCCCGGCTTCAACCGACATCGTCAGGTCTTCCATTTCCAGCGAAACATAACCGTCATAGCCCATCATGTGGCAGACGGAGAAGAATTCCTTCCACCACTGGAGATCCCGGCCGCAGCCGACCGCGACATAGTTCCAGGTACGTTCCTTGGAGCAGTCGACCGGAAGAGTTTCCAACAGGCCGTCAATATCGGAATTGTAGCGCTCAATGCGGGCGTCCTTGCCATGGACATAGAAAATCTTATCGCCCAGCGCCCGTGCTGCCGCAATCGGCTCCGCGCCCTGAATCATCAGGTGAGACGGGTCAAGGTTCAGGCCGAGCACATCGGAATCCGCGCCAACGGCCTCACACAGCTTGTTGAAAGTACGCACGTTATGTACCAGCGTGCCGGGGAACTCCTCGATCGCGATCTTTTCCACGCCATTTTTCTTGGCGAACGCGCAGAATTCCTTCCACCACTTGCCCGCGACTTCCCACTGATATTTCATGGCTTCTACCATGTAGTTCACTCCGTTATACTCCGGCCAGGAAATCGTGGAGGTCAGCCAGTTCGGTGTGTGCTCGCCGGGAGCGCCTTCCGGCAGGCCGGACATCATGACAATGGTTTTAACCCCCAGCTTGCCAGCCAGTACCGCGGTATCATGGATGGTCTTGCTGTGGGCGCGGCCCATGTCGCTATCTACAAGGGGGTTGCCCGAGCAGTTCAGCGCGGAAATCGCGATGCCGCGCTTGTCCAGCTCTGCCTTGAAAGCTGCGCGCTTCGCATCGTCGTTGATCAGCTCCTCGGCGGAGGGGATGAAGCAGCAGCCGCCCCAGCCGCCAGCGGTCATTTCGACCGCGTCAATGCCGTAAGCCTTTACCTTATCAAGCATTTCTGTGAACGGAATCTTACCGAATACATCGGTGCAAATCGAAAGTTTCATGATGAAGCTCCTTATTATTTTTTTGAGCGTCCCCGCAGATGCAGGATCGGCGGGGACAAAGTGAATTGAAAAAATGAGTGAGTTGAGTAAGTGAAGAAAATTTATCCGCCGTAAAAATCAGGCTTTTTTTCATAGGCAATCTCTACGATTGACTGTGTATCGCGCGCTTTGGAGGCTGCTTTGGCGGTTATCTGCCCGACATAGCCGTCCCATGCGGAAGGCCCGTCTACACGGCCTGCTTTTGTCGCGTTGATCCACTCCTGGAACTCCGTGTTATATGCTTCCACGAATCGTGTGGACCAATCCTGATGAATTGCAATGCCCTTTGCTGCATTTGCTGTTATCTGGATATTAGAGGGTTCAGGCAGGTTCAAAACCGCATCCTCGCACACAACTTCACATTTAATTTCGTAGTTATTGCCGTTGTTTACAAACGCCTCTACATCGATGCGCACGCCGGATTTCGTTGTCAAGATCATAATTTGAGGGTCGCGGAGCTTTGCATGGGTACGGCGGGTATCCTTTGCGAAACGGACTTCCGCAGTCGCGTAATCTTCCCCGAGCAGCCAGCGCAGCACGTCGATCTCATGAATCATAGAATTTTCGACGGCCATCGGCGTATCATAGCTATCCGGTACGGAAGGGTTGCGGTGTGCGCAGTGCAGCAACAGCGGCTCCCCATAGGCGCGGCTCTGAATGGCTTTTTTCAGCTGGCGGTAACCAGGGTCGTAACGGCGCATGAACCCAACCTGTACCAGCTGCTTCCCGCCTGCCATTTCTGCTTCTACAATCCGTTTGCAGGCGTCGGCTTCCGGTGCAAGCGGTTTTTCGCAAAATACATATTTGCCAGCCTTGACTGCCGCCATGACATACTGTTCATGGTACGGGTCGAGTGTCGTCACAATCACCGCTTCGATGACAGGATCAGCAATCATCTCCTCGCCGGTGGCATACGCTTTGATCCCGTATTCATTCGCCACTGACCGGCAAAAATCAAGGTTTGAATCTGCGCAGCCAATCACCTTTGCACCGGAAAGCAGGTTATTGATGCGCTCAATATGAGTGCGCCCGATTGCACCAGTGCCTACCAGGCCAATCTTCAATTCGGACATTGTTTAAGCTCCTTTTTTTAACCCTGCGGGCCTGCCGATTTAGAAAACCCGTAGAAATCCTGTGGATTAGTCGTCAAATTTGACCCAAATAGCACCCTTGTCAGCGGACTCAACGCACTTGGTGACCCAGCGGATGCCGTCTACACCGTGGTCAAGGTCGGGGTAAACCATGTTCTTGACGGTTTCGGTGTCGCCGCGGTCAATCGCGTCCATCACCACCGCGAAGCGGTTGTACAGGTTGGACCAGGATTCGATCAGGCCGGTGTAATGCAGCGCGCCCAGACGCTCGTACTCCAGCGCTTCCGGAGCAAGGTAATCCATTGCGCGGATCAGGGTCTGAATTGGCTGGCCTTGTACCTGGTACTGAAGCTCATCGGGATGCATGTCGTTCCACTCCAGGGAAGCCTTGGTACCAACAATGCGGATGTGCTGGCTGCTCATGTCGCCCGCGTTGACAGAGGAAGCCCACATACGGCCTACCGCGCCGTTATCGTAGCGCATCAGAACATAAGCGTTGTCTTCCAGCGGGGCGCGGCTCTTGATGAAGCTCTGGCGGTCGCACAGAAGCTCTTTGACGCGGATATGCGGGCAGATCAGCTCGGACATATAGAAGGTATGGGTCGAGAGGTCGCCCAGTACGAAGGACGGGCCGGACTTCTTCGGGTCAACGCGCCACTTCTGGCCTTCCGCTTCCTTATCGCCAGTCGGGTCGCAGCCGAAGCCATGCGCGTAGCGCAGGTCAACCATGGTAACCTCGCCGATGTCGCCATTCTGAATCATGGCGCGCATCTGCATCAGGAGGTCAAAGCCGGAGAAGCCGTAGGTTACGCAGAACGCGCGGTTCTTTTCCCTGGCGAGCTTCTGAATCTCAACGCCTTCCTCAACCGTGAAGAACAGCGGCTTCTCACAGATTACATGCAGCCCAGCTTCCAACGCCGCCTTGCAGACCTCGAAGTGCTGGAAATTCGGGGTAGCGATGTCAACGACCTCAATGCCATCCGGACGCTTGGCCTCGGCTTCAAACATGGTCTTGTAATCGGGGTACAGGCGATCTTCCGCCATGCCCAGGCCCTTACCGAAGTCCTTGCAGCGGTCAAAATCCAGGTCGAACGCTGCCGCGGTCAGGAGAAACGAGGTGTTGTCGCGCATTGCGCCCAGACGGTGCTTATAGCCGACATTGCTGGTGCGGCCTCCGCCAACGATGCCGTAACGGAAGGGATCTCTCTCAAATTTCTTTTCGCCGATCAACATGATAGTTCACACTCTTTCTTAAAAATTGTTTTTTAAAGTAGGGATTTGATATGTTCAGACCGTTCCCGGTCGAGGACACGTTCGCCAGCCTTCGTCCCGCCCGCAGGCGATGGAAGGGAGTCCAGAGGGACGCGTCCCTCTGGCGCTGTCTGCGTAAGACCGCCCGCCGCGCAGGCGGATCAAACGACAGCTTGAGCAGGTTCAGCCGAGGTAATCGGCAACGTTATCCGCCGTGACCGGCTCAAAATCTACGATTACGCGGTCGCCGGGGTCTTCGCCCTTCTGCATTTTCTGAAGAGTCTCATAGCAGTTCTGCGCGAGTGCGTCAGCCGACTGCCGGATCGAAATCGCCATTTCGCCGTCCTTGATTTTGTTCATCGCATCGTCGGTCGCGTCAACGCCCGCAACCAGCACGCCTTCCAGGCGGTTCGCCGCTTTGAGCGCTTCGACCGCGCCGAGCGCCATCTGGTCGTTTGCGCAGACAATCGCGTCAAATTCGGGATAAGACTGGCACCAGTCCTCCACAACCTTCTGCGCCTTGTCGCGGGTATACTCGCCGGTCATTTCGCCGAGAATCTCCACATCGGGGCGCTTCTCTGCCATCGTATCATAAAAACCGTCGTGGCGCTCCACTGAGTGGTACAGGCCGGGCGTACCGGACAGGTACAGCACCTTCGCGCCGTCCGGCAGGACTTCCGCCATATAGTCCGCCTGCATCACGCCCGCGTCGCGGTTCTGACAGCCGACAAAGGTATAGTCGCCGCCTTCGGACTCAATGCCGAGACAGATTACAGGGATTCCGGCTTCGTTCGCCGCCTTCACGCCGGGGGTAATGCCGGAATAGTCAATCGGTACGATAACAATCGCGTCAACCTCCTGCATGATCGCGTCATCAACCTGATTGAGCTGCTTCTGCGGATCCATGTTGGCTTCGGAGTTGACCACGGCAATGCTCGTATCGTCCTTGACAAGATCGTTGAAGGTGTCCTTTTTGAGCTTGTCGAACACGTCCGAATCGCCCGAATTCAGATAGGCCACCGTGAACGCGCCGTCCGCTGCGCCGCCGTTGCCGCCGCCTGTCGCGCAGCCGCCGAGCGTGCCCGCCAGCAGGGTTCCAATGAGCAGTGCCGCCAGAGTTTTTTTCTTCATGCTGAAATTCCTCCTTGTTTCTCTTCTTTATTGCAATATGCGGGTGCATATGACAATCACTTTTTCACTTTCGCCGCCGCGCGCTTGGTCACAACGTCGATGATCACCGCAATCAGGATGACAAGCCCCTTGACAACCTGCTGCCAGTAGGTGTTGATATGTAACAGGTTCTGCACGTTGTTGATGATACCGACGATAATCGCGCCGATAATGGTGCCGACCACGTTGCCCGAGCCGCCGGAGAGCGAGGTGCCGCCGACGACAACCGCCGTGATTGCATCAAATTCGTATTGCAGGCCGCCCGCCGGGGTGCCGGACGCCTGCCGCGCCATGAACACCAGCGCCGCAATGCCGGTAAAGATACCATCGAGCAGGAACGCGCGCTTGACAACCTTCTTGGAGTTGATGCCGGACGCAACCGCCGCGTTTTCGTTGCCGCCGACCGCATAGATATGCCGCCCGAAGCAGGTTTTATTGAGCAGAACCCACGCGACCACAAACAGCACAATCATGATGATAACCGAGGTCGGGATCGGCCCGATGTAGCCCTGGCCGAACCAGTTGAACGCGTCGTCCATACCAGCAACCGGCGTGCCGTTGGTCAGCAGCAGCGCGCCGCCGCGGGCAATCGTTGTCACCGCAAGGGTCATGATAAACGCCGGGATATTAAATTTCGTAATCACGTAACCGTTAATGCTGCCAATAACCATGCCGACAACCACCGCAACCATCAGCGAAAGCAGCGCCGCGACCACCGGGGACATGGAAGCCTGTACACTGTTCATGACCAGGCAGGAAATACAGCCGATAAACGCCAGCTCTGAGCCGTAAGCAACATTGATGTGCCCCAGGATAATGACAAACGTTGCGCTGAACGCCAGCATGGCGACAACTGCGTTCTGTAACAGGACATTGATCAGGTTGCGGGGCTTTACGAAATTCGGCACGAACAGCGCCGACAGCACCGCAATGACCACAAGGATCATCAGCGTGCCCCATTTACCGTAAAATTCGCCAAAGTTAAACTTTTTTTCGCTCTTATTCACGATTCTTCCCCCTTGTTGCGAGCTTCATAATGCTTTCCTGTGTAGCCTCCGAGCGGTCGAGGATACCGTTGATTACGCCTTCCTGCATCACGACCACGCGGTCGCTCATGCCGAGGATTTCCGGCAGCTCGGAGGAAATCATAATCACCGCCATGCCCTGCCGCGCAAACCGGCACATCAGGCGGTGGATCTCGCTCTTTGCGCCGACGTCGATGCCGCGCGTCGGCTCGTCGAGAATCATCACCTTAACATTGCCGATCAGCCACTTGGCAAGGACAACCTTTTGTTGATTGCCGCCCGAAAGCGTCCCTGCCTGCACGTCAAGGTTTGCAATCTTGATGTTCAGCAGGTCAACCATTTCATTCGAACGCTCAATGATTTTCTTGTCGTCGATCAGGCCATTCTTGGCGAAATCCTTGAGATTCACCAGCGAAATGTTATCGCGGATGTTGCGCCCGAGCACCAGGCCGTAGCCCTTGCGGTCCTCGGAAACCATGGCGATCCCCTCGCGGATGGCGTCTGAGGTATTGCGGATCTCTACCTTTTTACCTTCGATAAAAACCTCGCCGCTCGTAAGCGGGTCAAGCCCGAAAATCGCGCGCATGACCTCTGAACGGCCCGCGCCGACCAGCCCGGCAAAGCCTAAAATCTCGCCCTTGCGAAGCTGGAAGCTGATGTTTTCAAAACGCCCGCCGTCCTCCTTCGACTGCGTAAGGTTTTTGACCTCCAGCACGACCTCCCCGATCGGGATATCGTGTTCCTTGGGGAAAACGTTGGTAATCTCGCGCCCGACCATCCGGGCAACCAGCTTATTCGCGTCGTAGTCGGACGCGGGGCCGGATTCAATCCATTTCCCGTCGCGGATAATCGTGATTTCATCCGCAATACGGAAAATCTCGTCCATTTTGTGGGTGATGTACAGGATGGCGACGCCCTGCTCCTTGAGGGCGAAAATCTGCTGGAACAGCACCTCGATTTCCTCGTCACCGATCGCAGACGACGGTTCGTCCATGATGATTACGGACGCGTTCATCGAAATCGCCTTGGCAATCTCAATCAGCTGATGCCCCGCAATCGACAGCTCGCGCATTTTCTGGTGCGCGTTGTAGGGGATGTTCAGCCGGTCGAGCAGCTCCTGCGTGTCCTGGTAAAGCTTTGTAAAATCCACGAACGCCCCTTTTTTCGGCTCGCGCCCCAGATACACATTCTCGGCAATTGTCATTTCTAGCACCGGGTTCAGCTCCTGATAAATCATGGCAATGCCCATGTTCATTGTGTCCTGGATGGTGTGCGGGCCGATTTCTTTGCCTTTGTAGATCATCTTCCCTTCGTCAGCGGGGTGAGTGCCGTTGATGACCTTCATGAGCGTAGATTTGCCCGCGCCGTTCTCGCCGCAAATGACATGCACCTTGCCGGGACGGACAAGCAGATTAACGCCGTCTAACGCTCGGACGCCGGGAAAGACCTTCACAACGTCGTGCATTTCCAGAATGTAGCCGTTTTCCACGTATTCTCCTCCTTTATTCCCTTATTTATTGTCATGCACTGAAACGCCTTTGGGGAACGCCTGCGTGCCTGTGACCTGATATATCGAATGCCTCCGGACAATCCGGCGGGGTCTTCTGCCCCGCCGCTATAAGAGAAGAAGTTAGAGGCGATCTGTTGTTAAGAATCAGGGGGCTCCGTTTTGTTTTCCCTGTTTCTGATGCTATTATAGCGCGACCTTCCGGACTGCGGTATTGGGCGCTTTTTCGGAAAAGAGGGTTTATTTTCAGGCATTGTCTGGAAAACCATCATGCGGGCATGAAAAAAACACACGCTCCCTAAAAACGTGTGCCGGAAAGGTGTGTTTTCTTTGGAAGGTGTGTTATTTTTGGCTTTCTTTCCGGTATTCCGCCGGGGAAAGCCCTGTTTTCTTTTTGAAGGTTTTGCAAAAATGGCGGTAGTCCAGAAACCCCGCATGTTGCGCAATGTCTTTAATCGTGCCGCCGCCTTCGAGCAGCTGCCGCCGTACCCACGAAAGCCGCAGGTCGGTCAGGTAGTCCGAGAAACCGACCCCCAGCTCCTGCTTGAATACCGTGCTGAAATAGCTTGGGTGGAAGCCTGCCGCC
>CANPPM010000040.1 GCA_947575935.1 uncultured Butyricicoccus sp.
TACTGAAAAAACGCGGCTACCTCAAAAACCTGGACGAAAGCGAGGAAATCAACGCCTGCTCTATTCAGGTCAAGGCAAAAGTGGATGGCAGACTGCAGGACTGGCTGCTGATGTTCAAGAACGAAACCCATAACCATCCAACGGAAATTGAACCTTTTGGCGGCGCGGCAACCTGCCTGGGCGGCGCGATCCGTGACCCGCTTTCCGGTCGTTCCTATGTCTATCAGGCAATGCGCGTTACGGGCGCGGGCGACCCCACAGTCCCGCTGCACGATACGCTCGAGCATAAGCTGCCCCAGCGCAAACTGTGCACAACCGCTGCCGCCGGATACGCCTCTTATGGCAATCAAATCGGTCTGGCGACCGGGCTGGTCCATGAAATCTATCATCCGGGCTACGTCGCCAAACGCATGGAAATCGGTGCAGTCGTCGGCGCCGCCCCGGCTGGAAATGTAATTCGTGAAGTCCCTGACCCAGGTGATATCGTCATCCTGCTCGGCGGCCGTACCGGCCGCGACGGCTGCGGCGGCGCAACCGGCTCCTCTAAAAGCCACACAGCCGAGTCGCTCGAAACCTGCGGCGCTGAAGTGCAGAAGGGCAACCCTGCCGAAGAGCGCAAACTGCAGCGCCTGTTCCGCAATCCCGAGGTCACCCGCATGATCCGCCGATGCAATGACTTCGGTGCAGGCGGCGTATCCGTCGCAATCGGCGAGCTGGCCGATGGACTGGATATTAACCTGAACGCTGTTCCCCGAAAGTACGACGGGCTAGACGGCACGGAGCTCGCAATCTCCGAGTCACAGGAACGTATGGCGGTCGTTGTGCGCGCCGCTGACGCCGAAAAATTCATCACAGCAGCTGCCGGTGAGAACCTGGAAGCGGTGATCGTCGCAAAAGTCACCGATACCAACCGCCTGCGGATGCACTGGAACGGAAAAACGATTGTTGACATTTCCCGTGACTTCCTGAACACCAATGGCTGTACCAAGCATGCCAGCGCTGAAGTAGATATGCTGCCCGCCCCCTCCATCGAATGCATCCCTGAGGGAGATACCCTGACCGAGCAGCTGCTCAACCACGCCTCCCAGCACGGCATTTGCCTGGAGCGTGGCCTCGTCGAGCGATTTGACGGCTCGATCGGCGCAAACTCAGTCTTCATGCCTTTCGGCGGTAAAAACCAGCTGACCCCTACCCAAGTGATGGCGGCAACCCTGCCCGCACTGGACGGACAATGCTCGACCGCCTCCGTCATGGCATTCGGCTTCGACCCTTATTATACAGAGCAAAATCCCTTCCTTGGCGCGTCTGCCGCCGTCCTTGAATCGGTCGCCAAACTGGTCGCTGCAGGCTGTGATTACGAAGATGCCTACCTGACTTTTCAGGAATACTTTGAACGGCTCAACCGCGACCCCCAACGCTTTGGCAAACCGCTTTCCGCCCTGCTCGGCGCGTATGTCGCACAGGAAGAACTATGTATCGGCGCTATCGGCGGCAAAGATTCCATGTCCGGCTCTTTCAACGATATGCATGTGCCGCCCACACTGGTTTCCTTCGCCATTGCCCCACAGGAAGCAGACCGGCTGATTTCACCCGAATTCAAGGCGGCCGGACACCCGGTTTACTGCTTTGATGCGGCATACACAGAATCCGGTGAACCCGACTATCTCTCGATCCGTGCCCTATGGGAAAAAGTCGCTGCGCTGATCTATACCGGCAAAGTCGTTTCCGCATGGGCGCTTTCGGTTGGCGGCGCTGCTGAGGGTATCTGCAAAATGGCGATCGGCAATGATATTGGCTTTGACTTCGACAGCAGCTTCCCAACAGAAGCGCTGTTCCTGAAAAACTTCGGCGGCTTCCTGCTGGAAGCCACCGAGGATCTTGAAGGGGGCTGGCTGGTAGGACGAACCATTGAGGCCCCTGAGATCCGATTGGCAGGCGAATCCGTAACGCTGGACGCTTTGAAAACAGCCTTTGAAAGCCGGCTGGAGCCAGTCTTCCCCACTCGTGCAGACGCCTCTGACGAACACTTGCAGACCTTGGCTTGGACCGAGCGCAGCACCGCCGCACCAGCAGTCCGGACCGCCCGGCCGCTGGCAGTTATTCCGGTATTCCCAGGCACCAACTGTGAATATGATACCGCCCGAGCGATTGAAAATGCAGGCGGCGCCGCCGAAATTGTGATTATCCGCAACTATTCGGCGGACGCGTTGTCCCGCTCGGCCGAGCAGCTTGCAGCTGCGATTGGACAGGCACAGATGGTCATCCTGCCCGGCGGCTTCTCAGGCGGCGACGAGCCGGATGGCTCGGGGAAATTTATCGCCGCATTTCTGCGCAACCCTGCCATTCGAGACAGTGTACACACGCTGCTCCGTCAGCGAGATGGACTGATGCTCGGCATCTGCAACGGCTTCCAGGCACTGATAAAGCTTGGCCTGGTCCCCTATGGCGAAATCCGGGACGAGATGGGTGCAGACGATCCAACGCTAACCTTTAACCTAATCGGCCGGCACGACAGCCGCTACGTCACTACGCGTGTTGCCTCCGTAAAAAGCCCCTGGCTCAGCTCCTGCGAAGTCGGAGACCTGCATAAGATCGCCATCTCACACGGCGAGGGCCGTCTGGTCGCACCGCAGACCGTAATTGACCGCCTGGCGGCAAATGGACAGATTGCATTCCAATATACTGATCTTGCAGGCATGCCCTCAATGGATATTGCATTTAATCCAAATGGTTCCATGTGTGCAATTGAAGGCATTACCTCCCCCGATGGACGCGTCCTCGGCAAAATGGGGCATACCGAACGCTACAGCAAATATGTCGGCAAAAATATCTACGGCCAAAAGTATCAGCCGATTTTCGAAAACGGCGTGAAATACTTTAGTTCATGATAGAAAACCTGTCCCGGCCGGCTTAGGTTCCAACATCCAACCGGCCCCACGCCTCCTGTGCTGCAGCGCATTTTCAGCCTTTGGATTTCGACACGCTGACAGGCATTCCACACGAATGCCTGTTTTGCCTTTTGAAACCTAGTGCTTCACCAAGTCAGGAAATAGAAGTCGCAGAGGAGCAGGAAATGTGGTAAAATATCCTGGGTTGATGAAGGATGAACCACAAATACATTGTGACATTAACGGATGAAGAACGGAAAATGCTGAGGGAGTTGATAGCAAAAGGACGAACGCAGGGATACCGGATCAAGCATGCCCAGATACTGTTGAAATTAGATGAAATACCAGAAAACCGGGAGTGGACATACGCCAAAATAAAGGAAGCGCATCATGCCACGCCCCATACGATCTGCCAGATAATGAACAGGGGGACCACTTTATATGAACATGTCACTGCCGGGAAACTTGCCATCCAGAAAATCTGCCGTAGACGCCGCAACCATTGCGATTCGGGACAAAATTATTATGCAGGAGTTCCCACGCGGCATGCAGCTTACGGAAGTGCAGCTGGCAGAAATATGCGGCGCCTCGCGTGGATCTATCCGATCTGCTCTGCAGGAACTGGAAAGCGAAGGGCTGCTGATTTCTCACCCCAATGGACGGAAAGAAATTGCAGGCATTGACCGGCAATACGTGGAGGATCTCTACTCCATGCGCCAAACCCTCGAGGGGAAAGCCATTGATGTCATCCTAACCCGCAACTATGAAAATGAATACGAATATATCCAGCAGGTGATTACCCCCTTTAGCACTTTATTTTCTTCCAACCAAAGCGGTTCAAAGATTCGCGCCCTGGAGGATATGCAATTTCACCGTCTGCTCATCCATGTATCCGGAAACCGCGTTCTGGAACAATGCTGGAAGGTGGTCGGTCCCGTTATCTGGCATATGCAGCTGCTCAATGCAAGACACGGCATAGAGGGTGAAAATTACGAAAACTTTGTCAGCAAACAGCACAACGAAATGATCCGCCTCCTCCGGGAACGGAATGCATCGCTACGTGAGATCATCTGGACGCATATCGATAATGCACGCATTACCAACATCAACATATTAACCGAAAAAAACTGTATATAACGAACGGGCTGCCCAATTTTAAAACGGGCAGCCCATTTTTATTATCTATTTTTCACAAAAATTTACGCTTATTATTGTTTGTCAACATTTATTCAAAAATGTTGACAATTAATGTCTTGAAGAATATAATCAGTTATAAGAAAGGAGCCTGTTGAAAATAATACATGCAAAACACTGCAACCGCCATGATTTCCTATAAGGAGGTGATGCCGCCGCGCAATACCCGCTTGAAAATCAAACGGAAAGGATGACTGCTATGAAAGTATTACGTTGGCTCGACAAACACTTTGAAGAATGCTTCCTGTTTTTTATTATCTGGTTTGCTGTTGCCGCCTCATTTCTGCAGATTATAATGAGGTATTGTTTCAAGAACTCCTTATCCTGGCCAGAAGAACTAAACCGCTATCTCTTTATTGCGTTTTCTTATATCGCGTTGAGCTACTCTGTCCGCTATGACTGCTATACACGAATTGATATCATCGAAACGCTGGCGCCAAAACTTCAGCCCACCCTGTCCTTCATTTGTGATGCCGGCTTTTTCTGCTTTTGTGTGTATCTGATAAAACCCGGTATCAACGTGGTCTCCCAGCTGTACCTGTCCGCCCAGACCAGCTCCGCAATGAAGCTTCCCATGTTCCTTGTCTATCTTCCGCTTTTGCTCGGCCTGATGTTTTCCATTCTGCGTCTGATTGAAAAATACATGCTTAAGCTGGCAATCCACTTCCATCAAAAGGGGGACGCCAAATCATGATTGGAATCATTTTCACTGTATTTTTTGCAACACTGCTGATCGGCATTCCCATCGGTATTGCAGTATGCCTGTCATCCATCGTATGCGTACTGATGAATCCTGCACTCCCCATCAGCATTGAATATATTTTCCGCAGTCTGGTCACCTCTCTGGACTCTACCACCCTGCTGGCAGTACCATTATTTATCCTGTCCGGTAATTTGATGGCAAAAGGCGGCATATCTGCAAAACTGTTTGATGTATTTTCCTTTTTTGTAGGAGACAAAACAGCCGGGCTCCCTATTGCCGCAATTATTACCTGCCTTTTCTACGGCGCCATTTCCGGTTCCGGCCCCGCTACAGTGGCTGCAGTCGGCGCAATGACCATTCCAATCTTAACCCGGCTGGGCTATGACAAGAAATTTGTAGTCGGTATGGTCGCAACCGCAGGTAGCCTAGGGGTGATTATCCCCCCCTCTCTTCCCTTCATCATGTATGGCGTAGCCTCTACAGAATCGGTAGGGACCCTGTTCATCGCAGGCATCATCCCCGGTATCCTAATTGCCGCCATTATGAGCCTTTATACCTGGTTTTACTGCCGTATGCATGGAGAAGACAAAGACAAGCTCCGGTCAACTACCGCTGCATTGCGCGCGCGCGGCCTGCTCAATGTTGCAAAAGACGGATTTTGGGCCCTGCTGACCCCGGTTATCATCCTTGGCGGTATCTACAGCGGCGTCGTCACCCCGACCGAAGCAGCTACTATCTCCGTCGTCTATGCACTGGCAGTCAGCCTGTTTATTTATCGAACAATTACATTGCAGGATCTGCTGCCAATTACCAGCGACACCGTCCGCAGCTGCGCTCCAGTTATGCTGATCGTTGCGGCAGCCACCTGCTTTGGACGCATGCTTACTATGATCCAAGTGCCGCAGGCCATCGCTTCCGTATTGCTCAGCACCTTCACCTCGAAAATTACACTGTTGTTGGTCATCAATCTATTCCTGCTCTTCGTCGGAATGGTTATGGAAACGCTGGCCGCCATCCTGATTCTGACGCCAATTTTCCTGCCTGTTGTTACTGCAATCGGCATGAATCCCATCCACTTTGGGGTCATGCTGGTAGTGAACCTGGCCATTGGCTTTGTGACGCCGCCCGTCGGTGTCAACCTCTATGTTGGCTCCAACCTGACTGGTGTGCCGGTGCTTTCCGTCGCCAAACATGCCGTCCCATATATTGCTATGTTCTTGTGCGCACTGCTTCTGATTACTTTTGTCCCTGGCATTAGCCTGATTTTCACTTGAGTGTTTGATCTATTTTCAAGAAAAGGAGACGAATCAACATGAAAAAAGCAGTATCATGTATCCTATCCACTGCTCTGGCTGCGGGTTTGCTGTCTGGCTGCCACGGCGGCGCCCCCGCGCCCACAACCTCCGGCGGCAACGATGCAGGCAAAGACGCTGCATCTCAACCTTATATTATCACTTTGGCGCATGCTACCGCAGAAGAGACCTCCGCACAGGCATTTGCCCTTGCCTTTCAGGAATATGTAGAGGAGGCTTCTGACGGCTTGATTACGGTGAACCTCTATCCTAACGGCCAGCTTGGCGCTGACCGCGAGATCCTGGAAGCCATTCAAAATAATGAGGTCACAATGACGGTAACAGCCAATGCTGTTCAGGCAAATTTTGTCACCGACGCCTTTATTCTGGATATCCCGTTTACCTTTGCAGATCTACAGGCCATGCGGTACACCCTGAGCGATCCAACCTTTTTGACTCAGATGCAGGCATCCTATGACGCTGCTAATCTGCGCCTGCTCGGCTATACAGATGCAAATTTCCGTGTACTCAGCTGCAACAAAGCGATCCATTCCCCCGCCGATCTCAAGGGCATGAGCGTCCGAACGATGGAAAACGAATATCATCTAGCTGCATGGAAGGCAATGGGCGCCAATCCCACACCGCTGGCCTTTACAGAGCTTTACACGGCACTGCAGCAGGGCACAGTGGAAGGGCAGGAAAATCCTATTGAGCTGATTGTTTCCCAGAAATTCTATGAACAGCAGGATTACGTTGTGTTGACGAACCATCTTGGCCAGGTCGCCCCGTGGGTCATGAGCAAAACCTTTTACGATTCCCTTCCGTCCGACCTGCAGACCATCATTGACAAGGGCTTTACAGCAGGTCAGCAGGCCGCATTTGATTATGTCGACAATCACTCAGAAGCACAGCGTCAGACCGTCGTTGATTCCGGTACGGAAATTATTACGCTATCTGCCAACGAGCTCGCTGAATTTGCCACCTGCACACAGAATGTGAACGAGATGATTAAGAACACAGTTTCCGCAGCCATCTATGACGCATTTATGGTCTCTTGCGACAGCTACACAAAATAACCAAAGGGAGAACACCATTATGAAAATTGTCTTCATCGATAATAAACCCATATACCAAATGCAAACAGACATTCAGCGCCGGATCTGCGAAGCACAGGGCATAGAATATGCTGCTTTAGACTGCGTGAACGAGCAGGAAGTCATCGCACGCTGTCAGGATGCAGACGCCATTCTTGTTGTGTATACAGAAAAAGGGATCTTCGTGTGCAATATCCCGGATTACTGCATAGAAGAGGTTGCTACACATACCGCGGCCATGATTCTTGACATCTCTAGAAAACTCACTTTCTATCATGAGGACGTCAAATCCGGCCGCTGGGCTGCCGCCAATGGCTACGCACTGCACCGGCTGTCGCAGCAAACCATTGGCTTTGTCGGATTCGGAAATATCGCGCGCCAGGCTGCGCACTATATGGCTGCCTTTGGCAGCAGAATAGTTGCCTATGACCCCTTCCAGCCAGACGAAGTGTTTGAAGCAAGCCATGTCATCCGCGCCAGCTTTGATACGCTTCTTGCAGAGTCTGATATCGTCTCTCTGCATCTGCCGCTGTTTGACAGTACATACCATATGATCGATAAAAACGCAATCCAAAAAATGAAAGACGGCGCAAAAATCGTCAATACCTCGCGCGGTCCCTTGATCTGTGAAAAAGATTTGCTTGCTGCCATCACGTCCGGCAAACTTACAGCAGCCGCACTGGACGTTGTAGAATTTGAGCCGATCACCGAGGCAAATCACCCGCTGTTTGAATCCGGCCGAGTGACCGTCAGTCCACATGCAGCATTTTCATCCACAGAATCCGTAATTGATATGCTAGAAAAAATTGCGCTGACGGCTTGCCAAATCCTAAAAGGAGACTTCCAAGAAGACGTTATCAAAAGGATCGTCAATCGAAAGGAATTAAACCATCAGATCACTAACCATTTGGCATTTGAAAGTGGAGATCGGCTCCAGGACGGGAATTGCGGACGTTCAGCAAAACCAATTTGATACAGGACGCAAGAAACTCTGATAATGGATTCCAGCCTCTGCTTGTAAGCCGTCAACGCGCTGTGTGAGAACGTCTTTATTTTCCGGACCGTCATTGATTCTTCTCGAAATCTTTCAAGTTTTCCACAAAAAACGGCATTATACAGCAAAAACCGCAGTGTTTCCGGCATTTCGGAAACTTTTACACCGGTTCTGCAGCATCTTTCTTCCGTGACCTCTCTTATCCCAAAAGGCTGCATACCGGCTTTCTTTTGCACGCATCCTTCAAAACCTTCCATCAACAAAAACAGGAGTGTTTGCTATGAAAAATCTATGGAAAGAAAAAATCCTGCGCGGTGAAAAAACTATGGGGCTGTTTCTCAATGCCGGCGATGCCAGCACCGCCGAACTTGCCGCCATGTCCAACATGGACTATGCGATTATTGATACAGAGCACGGCCCGTTTGACGTAGAAAGCGCTGCTGATATGATCCGCTCCTTTGAACTGCACGACAACACCGCACTGGTACGCGTTAAGGATTCTCATCGCAACTCTATTCTAAAGATGCTGGATATCGGCGCCAAAGGACTGATTATTCCCCAAGTCCACAGCGTGGAACAGGTAAAAGAGATCGTCTCTTTTGGAAAATACTATCCAATCGGCGACCGCGGCTTTGCATTCGGGCGCGGCGCAGGTTATGGGAATGCAGCGCACGCGAAACTTGGTATGACAGGCTATATGGAGGTCTGCAACAATGAGTGTCTGCTGATCCCTCAATGTGAAACGGTTGGCTCACTAGAACACATCGAGGAAATCGCAAAAACAGATGGCGTAGACGGCATTTTTATCGGCCCCTTTGACCTTTCGATTGCTCTGGGCATTCCCGGGCAGTTTGAGAATCCCACATTTCAGAAAGCGTTGACCCGTGTCCAGGCAGCCTGCAATAACGCCCGCAAATTCTGTATGATTTTCTGCAGCGACAGTGCGGCTGCCAAAGCCCGTCTGGCAGAAGGCTTTACACACATTACCGTTTCATGCGATTATGCCTATTATCTCAATGCACTCAATAACGCGGTCACAGATGTGCTCCACTGATTCCGCTTGCCGCACTGCATAAAAAGCAAACGCTGACCGGTACACTCGCTCAGTATCCCTTCTCTGATTTCATACAGCATTTCCAGACCCTCTGTATGGTGAACGATCACGCAAAAGCCATATCGTCTTTTTATACGATACTTACCGCTCTCAACCTTTCTGTATCCTCTGCGGCGCTGTCATTTTTGACAGCGCCGCTTCCCTCATCGAACTGCTGCAGAAAAGCATCCCTCTGAACTGCTTGACGAATACACATTTATACCATATACTATTGTTTAAAGAATTGGCTGTCAACAACGCAAAGAGATGGGGCGCGTATAACGCCTGCTGCTGTCACCGCAAGCGCGGTCTGATGGTACTGCATGTAAACGTGTTTCCAAAACTGCCTTTTGGAAGGCTTGACCAGAAAAAAACAACTTTTAAAATATTTTGTTATTTTTGAATGGATTCTTCCCTGACAATCGTATTCATAATGAAACCAGAAATAACTATCCAAAAGATTGGAGGAACTCATTATGAAAAAAACACTTGTACGCGTTTTCACAGCAGCCATGGTATTCTCTATTGGTACCGCAAATGCATCTGCAGCCAATCCTGCAATCACTCAAAATGCGGCCAATACGAGCGATCTCCGCAGTGTATCCGATAGTGCCTGCATCTGCATACAGGCATGCAGCCTTTTGTATGGGATACAAGAAACCGATCCCACGGGGAACGGATATGACATCCATTTTATTGACGCCGACGGCGACGGCATCTGCGATTACTGCGGTACACAACCGGGCAATGCATCATCTGGAAGCGGCTTCCGTTTCGTCGACGCCGACGGCGACGGCATCTGCGATTATTGCGGTACGCAACCAGGCAACGCAGCATCCGGAGCCGGCATCCATTTTACCGACGCCGACGGCGACGGCATCTGTGACTATCGCGGCACACAACCAGGCAATGCAGCATCCGGAGCCGGCATCCATTTTACCGACGCGGATGGCGACGGCATCTGTGACAACTATGGCAGCTGTCAGAGAATCCGTACAACCGGAACCGGTTCGGATACAACCGGCAGCAGCGCCAATAATTATGGAGGCGGCAAAATAGCCTCAACCGGCCGTGGCAGAAACCTTACCGATACAAGTCGCAATTCGGATACGGAGAACCGTACCAGAGGACATGGATTCTGCGGCGGACGAGGCAGATAACAAAAGGAAAACAGCATGCGGAGTGAGCAAGAGGTAAACAGAGCCATCGAACAGTATGCAGACACAATCCGGCGGCTTTGCATGATACATTTAAAAAATTATGCTGATACCGAGGACATATTTCAAACCGTGTTTTTGAAATATGTCCTTAGCTCCGTCTTATTTGAAAATGAAGAACATGAGAAAGCTTGGTTTATCAGAGTGACAATCAACGCCTGCAGGGATCTGCTGAAAAGCTTTTTCCGTAGTCATACCATATCGCTAGAAGAAATGATAGATCAGCCGGCGGCCCTGCCCGCCGATCATCAAGAAGTTTTGGATGCGGTACTTTCTCTTCCGCAAAAATACCGGGATGTTGTTTATTTACATTACTTTGAAGAATATACCGCACCGCAAATCAGCCACATTTTGGGCAAAAACGTCAATACGGTTTATACACTCCTAACTCGTTCCAAGCACTTGCTTCGAGAAAAGCTTGGAGGTGCTGAATATGAATGAAAAACTGAAGGAGACATTCCATCACATACGAGCAGAGGACGCATTAAAGGAGAGCACCCGAGCATTTCTTTTGCAGAAAACGCATGGATATACCCGTGTAAAAGCCGCAAAATCATTATATGCCTGCGCTGCCGCATGCCTGATGCTCCTGCTGGCCGGAGGCCGATGGCTTTATCTCACGCCAACGGCAGAGATCGATATTGATATCAATCCATCGATTCAATTAGGTGTCAACCGGTTTGATAGAATTATTTCTGTAAATGACAACAGCCCAAAAAAACTGGTCAATGCGTCTGACCTGAAATTTAGACGCTATACCGACGCAATAGATCAAATATTGAGCAACGAAAAAATTACCTTCCTGCTGTCCAGCGGAGAGGTTATGACCGTCACTGTCACCGGGCCAGATGACGCCCAGTCCTCCAAGCTTCTATCAGGGCTTGAGGCATGCACTACGGAACAAAAAAACACCTACTGTTATTGCGCTTCCTCAGAAGAAATGGCAGCCGCCCATGACGCAGGTCTTTCTTATGGTAAATATCAAGCCTATCTGGAACTGAAACGCCTTGACCCTTCCATAACCTCTGAAACGATCCGTGGAATGACAATGCGGCAACTCCGGGATCAAATCGCCACTTTTTCGGCAGACAATAGCAGAGAAACGCTGTCCGGCGGCTGCAGCCCTGTACGATCCGAATTTCACAATCAGAATGGATGCGGACGGCAAAACGGGAGAAAACGGCATCGAGCAGGCAAATGACAAACCACACAGCATCCCGCTTGTAAAGGCAGCGACTAGACTAGCGTCCCAATGCAAGCCGTAGTCCCCTTCTGAATCAGCCTACGTGAAAAGCCGCCCGCTTTTTCAGCGGACGGCTTCTCACGTAGGTTTCACATGACAATGCGTTCCTGCTGCGCTTGCCAAGGGCAAGCAGCGCAAGCCAGGGCGTACCAGATCCTGAAAAGGCAGCATTGCACCCATAAACGTCTGCGATACAGGAATCCTGAAGGACTTCAAAAGAAATTGATGCCGCGGCAGCGAAAAACCGTCTACTGGCCGCACATCATGACAAGCCTTACCCCCTAATTAGCATAATGATATTTCGTACGATACCTTCGCAGGAACCAGACGGAAAGAAGCAGCGTCACTGCCTCCGCAACCGGTACCGACAGCCACACGCCGTCAATCCCAAGCACGCGGGGCAATGTCAACACACAAATCAGAATCAAACCAAACGTCCGTGCAAACGAAATCATTGCAGATGTCTTCCCATCCGAAAACGCAGTGAACATAGACGATGCAAAAATGCTGACGCCTGAGAATAGATAGCAGATCGAATACAGGTAAAATCCATGCAATGTGATTTCATAAGCCTCACTTCCGGAGGATGTGAAGACCCCAACAACGACCGGTGCAAGCCCAAGCGCCAATACCAGCATCACCACCGAAACCAATAGGATCACCTGTATGCAGATACGGAAAATACGCTTGGTTCGCTCGGTATTCCCGCTTCCATAATTAAAACTGAATACCGGCGCTACCCCCTGCGAAAATCCAAAAAATACTGCGCTGAACAAAAACTGCCCATACAAAATAATTGTAATGGCGGCAACACCATTTTCTCCGGCTAAATCGAGCAGAATGATATTGAACAAAAACGTAATGACTGCGTTGGACAGATTGGTAACCATCTCGGACGAGCCGTTGAAGCACGACTCTGCCAGCAGTCTCCAAGAAACACCTGGCCGGACAAATCGCAGTTCTTCCTTGGAAACCGTAAAAAATATCAGCCCGACTACCGACGGAATACACTGCCCCAACCCGCTGGCCGCTGCAGCGCCTTTCATACCGCACTGCAGCGGGCCCATCAGCAAATAATCGCAGATCCCGTTGGTTATACCGCCCATCACCGTCACAGCCAGCCCCAGACCCGGATGCCCCGCAGTCACAAAAAAGGTCTGAAACATACACTGCAGCATCATTGCAGGCATGAAATACAATATGACCTGTAGGTAATCCATCGCATCCTGCAGCAACAGGTCCGTTGCGCCAAGCATCCTGCAGATTGGCTCTAGAAACAGATTACCGAACACCAACATAGCTGCGCCAGTCAGCACTGTCACCAACGTCAGAAAGCTGAAATCCCGCCTTGCTTCCTCGCGCCTGCCCTCACCAAGTTTGCGTGC
>CANPPM010000041.1 GCA_947575935.1 uncultured Butyricicoccus sp.
GAACCATGCTGCCACAGGCGTTTTTTCCATACATGCAGCGCCGCAACATGTCGTATTGCCCGCCCTTCCCCTTTCCGGTATGTACTTATGATCTCCCCTACAGCAGTCCTTCATAAAGCAATTCGATAATAGTGGTTTGTTACCCTATACAATCGCAAGTTTACAAAAATAAGACAAATAAAGCAAAAAATGGTTGCTCGAGCACATAGAAAAGTTGAGTTTACAAGGGACTACACAGGGTAACGGTTTGACGGGTAGTGTTCTGCCCGTCAAATTTTCCATATAATGTTCAAGCTGTCACTGGCGGCGGCTATGGTGGTAATCATTAAATCCACACCCCGCCACTTGTTGTCAAAAGATACACTGTCCCAAGTGTCGAGGTAGCCGGAAATCTGGCTGATCTGTTCCAGGCTAATGGCTTCCGCGGTCTCCATTTCACAAGTCCCTGCCGGCGCCCGTCCAGTTCCGCTATCTTGATTCACATAAGAGAGCAGGACGTTGTTTGTCCCCGTCAGGCTGTCCACCAGCCTTTCAATCTCTCCGTCTGGGGGCTTGCCCCTGAAAAACTCCGGGCTGGTGGTTATGACCGTGTCCACAGCTTAATGATATGGAAATTGTACTTGCTCTTTGCCTTGTCAATGACCGAGTTGTTGGCATCCTTTTCTTTCTGCCGTTCGTGATAAGCTTTCAGCGGTCTTGCCGGGTTTCCCTTGTGCTTTGCAAATCAAAGAAAATAAAAATGTTTTTTTTTAAGCCAATGTTAGCATGTCAGGCTGTTATCAGACAGCACTTATTAACGGAGGTTAAAAGAAATGAAAGATTTTAGCGGATTCAAAAAAGCAAATTATGGTGAGAAAATTTGTGCTCAAACAGAGGGCGGTGTTGTTTGCTTTGATCCCGATAGCATGAAAAAAGTTGTCGGCACCGAGAAAATGACCTATGATGAATATTTAGATGCACAAATTCGCTCTCTCGGGCAGTATCGTTCGTATTTTGAAATGTGCTACTTCAATTTTGCAATGGGATTTCAGGGACAAATTGAGCGGATAACAAACAATTATGTATGTTTCGAAAGAATTTTTGTTAGTGGGATGTTCTCAGATGGAGATATGTTCGAGGGAAAGGAAGACCATGTCTGGTTGGACAAGTATGGGTTTGAATCTTTCCAAGTTGGAGACTGTGTTGAATTCTCTGCAGAAGTGTATCGGTATGTAAAAACAGGAAATGGGAAATTGATAGATTATTCATTAAGAAAGCCGGAGGGAATCAAAAGAATAGAATCATATCAATTTCCAAGCGATGATAAATTGCTGAAGCAGGAGATCAATAGGATAATTTGCGAAACGTGCTTTTTTAGCAAACAATGCAATAAAACATTTTGTATGCTCAATCCCAAAGAACGAAAAAGTCATCAAAGGCAAATGTTCAAAATGATAACGCAAAATGATGAGACTTAATTAGTCTGAAAAAGAGAAATGATGTTAGCTATTATACAAGCCAAGCTACAGGAGAACAGTATCTTACAAATATCAGAATTTCAGCATAGGAAGTTACCCCTGGAACTCTGCAAATGAGAAAGTGTTTTTCACCGTGAATAAAGCAAAGATTGTCAGTTTTAATGAGGCGAACTGTGAAGCATTATACTGTCGCCCATGCAAGGACATGATGAACGCCGGTTTGAAAATCATCCGTATACTGTTTCAATATTTTGATCCAATCTGTTTCCTAAATTCTAGAAACCCGAAACCCAAAACGCAGAAAGCCGTCCGTGAGACCGGACGGCTTTCTGCACAATATGGCCGGAAATCCTCCGTGGACTGTTTGAGAGGGTTATCCGCTAATGCATATAGTAACGATATTCTCATACACATTGTCCCGCAGGGCTCCTTGCCTATGTATCCCCATCAGCTGTATGTTTCCGTTCCCTGGGCTGTACAGACGCCAAAGGGTTTTTAGAGGTTGCTGCCCGCAGATTGGCATCCTCAACATGGGTATAAATCATAGTTGTATCTAAATTATCATGTCCTAAAATGGTCTGAAGGGAACGAATATCCACTCCGTTTTGATACATCAGCGTTGCCGCAGTGTGCCGAAGCTTATGCGGAGACATTTTTTCCGCGTCCAGCCCCGCCTCTCGCACATGTTTTTTCACCAACCATTTGACGGTTTGAACGCTAATCCGATTACGGTTCCGGCTAACAAAAAAGGCATGCCTATCGATGTCATGTGGTTTGATCCGGGTTGGCAAATAAGCTTCAATCGCAGCTCTGCAGGCATCATTCAAATAAAGCACTCGTTCTTTATTGCCCTTACCGAGAACCCGGACCGTATCCCCCTGAAAGTCGGTCAGATTGAGCCCTGCCAGCTCGGAAACACGCATTCCGCAGTTTAAAAACAATGTCAGAATGCAATAATCACGCTCTGCAAACGGTCCGGAGACACTTTCCAGCAGCTGCAGGCTGTCTTCCGCTGTCAGGTACCGCGGCAATGGCTTGCGTACCTTGGGCGATTCCAGATTAGAAACCGGATTGTATTCTAAAAGTCCCGCCTTATCCGTTAAATATTTGAAAAAAGAGCGCAGCGCCGCAATTTTTCGCGCACGTGAGGCGGCGCTGATGCCAAATCCAGCTGCCGGACTATTTGGCCGGCGCGGGCGCTCCTGCGCCATAAACGCCAAATAATCGTAGGTATCGGACAACGTAATATCGCGGATAAAAGTAAGATCAATATCATCAATCTCAATCTGTTCAAACGGAGTATTGGCCACAGACAGCCCTTTTTGCTGCTTCAGGTAGCGGAAAAAGGTTCTGAGATCCAGAAAATACTCGTGTGTTGTTTTTGCCGACCGTCCTCTGATCGTCAACATATAATTCAGAAAATCGCGCAGCAACGGAGGCGCGTCTGCTGCATAATGGTTCACCGAATCAGGTTTCATAAGCACTCCCTCCTTTTTTGATTATACTCTCTTCTGCTTCTTTCGTCAACCGCAGACGGGCCGGCACGCACGCCGTGCACATTTGGATGTGAACTTTTATAAATAAATGCAATATCCAATCCGAAAATATAGGATAGGAATGAAGGTTAAGCCCTCTTCGCTTTTCCTTTTTTCAGCTTCCAGGATTCACGGCAGTAAATTGAAATCCAATTCCCAAACGCGTAATATCGGCTGTAACCAAACGCTATTCGAATTCCATCTATCTACTTTTTCCATAAAAAGACCCCATGGTTTCAGTATACAAGATATCTTCTTTCCTACTGTGGAAAATTTCCTACTGTGGAAAAAATGAAACCATTTTCAAAAAAATTGTCGCTTTTTCTTACAGCTTGTGATACACGATGATCATTATTTCTTTAAGTTGGAACAAAATGGAGGAAAATCAGAAAAAATGAAACTCAACAAGAAGGATTTCTATGGAAATCTTATTAAACTCGCCTTACCGATTGTACTCCAAAGCTTGATGCTGGCGTCAGTAGCCGCTGCTGACGCGCTGATGCTGGGCAAAGTTGCGCAAAGTGAAATGACTGCGGTATCTCAGGCTACCCAGATCCAATTTGTCCAAAATATGTTCCTGACCGCTATTACAGCGGCAGGATCTATTCTTGGCGCGCAGTATTGGGGAAAAGGAGACAAACATACGCTGGAAGATATTTTTAATATGATGCTCCGATTTTGTGGAGGCGTATCAATTCTGTTCTTTGTCGCATGCGAATGGATGCCAGAGCTGCTCATGCACATTTTTACACATGATCAGGCGTTGATTGCGCTTGGCAGCGCATATCTCCGCATTGCAGGATGGTCGTATTTGCTGACAGGCATATCCCAATGCTATCTGGCAATGATGAAAATATCAGAGCATGCAAAGCCAGGGGCGCTTATCAGTTCCTGCGCTGTGATTTTAAACATATGCCTGAATGCAGTATTCATATTTGGGCTGCTCGGCGTACCCCCAATGCAGGCAAAAGGAGCCGCGCTTGCGACAACGGTCTCACGCATTGTGGAACTGGTTTTGTGTATAGTATTGTCGTCCAAGCCGTCCTACATCCATCCGGCGTTTGCAAGATTCACTAGGCTGCCCAAACTCCTGAAATCAGATTTCTCGAAACAATGTTTCCCGCTTTTAGGCGGTTCACTCTGCTGGGGCATCGGCTTTACTTCTTATACAGCAATCATGGGGCATATGGGGACAGATGCAGCAGCCGCAAACTCCGTTGCGGCAGTCATTCGCGACCTGATATGCTGTATGTGCAATGGCCTTGGAAGTGCGGCTGGGATCATGGTAGGCAATGAACTTGGCGCAGGCCGATTGGAAATGGGCAAAGCATATGGGATTAAGCTCAAGAATATTTCTTATGTGATCGGCTTTGTTTCCACTGCGCTGGTCCTGGCTGTGACCCCATTGACTGCCAGGATGGTGATTCTAACCGAGCAGGCACAAAAATATCTTATCGGCATGATGGTTATCATGTCGATTTACATGATCGGGCGCTGCGTAAATACGGTTACGATCAATGGCGTTCTGGATGGCGGCGGCGATACCTTGTTTGATATGTACAGCCTTATTGTCTGTATGTGGGGAATTGCAATCCCCTTGGCTGTTGTTGGCGCATTTTTCCTGCACTGGTCACCGCTTGCAGTATATGCCTGCACATGCTTGGATGAAGTAGGCAAAATCCCATGGGTAATGTTCCGGTTCAGAAAATATAAGTGGGTACAAGACCTGACAAGATAACCTCTGAAATTGCAGGGTGCGGTGTTGAATCAGCCGCACCCTGCATTTGTTAAAAAATGCTCACAGACGGCAAAGCGCCGCAATCGTGTTTCTGATAAAACGCGCAGCTGAAACTGTAACCCTCTCTTCCAGCTGGAATGCGGCGAAATGCGCTCCGGCTATTCCATTCCTGTTTACTGTTCAACCACTGGGAACAGAATTTTGGCATCATCCAATCATTTGTACAAAATTCTCTTTTTTTATTACATTTCTGCTTTTTCTCAACAATCTACTTGCATTGAACCGCTGGGTATGTTATTATGTTCAGGAATTCAATAGGCATCCGGTGCCGTACCACCCCAAACAGGTGGAGACGGAGAATAGGGAAACAGGTGAGAATCCTGTGCGATCTCGTCACTGTATGCAGCAAGCGCATGCCACGCCGGTACGGCAGCCACTGGGGGGGAGTCCCTCCGGGAAGGCGGCAACGCATAAACAAGCTGTAAGTCAGGAGACCTGCCGGACTGCCGGTACAGAGGCGTATAGACGCTTTCGGATCACGAGGACTTGATCGTACCGCTGCCTGGTCATTGCTACCGGGTATCAGGAACGTGATTATCTTTGCGGATAAGCACGTTTTTTCATATTGTCCGAAAACGGGGGCCGCTGTACACGTGTATAAAGATGTAAAAGCTGAAGGATACATCTGCAACCAGTAGGCGGGGGCATATCTTCAGCAGCTCGTCAAAAAAGCTGCGGGACTTTGAAAAATCCAGTTCGTTAGAGTTTGTTTTCATACCGGATCGGGCAAATATTTTGCTGCACATAGCGATTTCCCTTGGCATCCGTCAAGGAGCAAAGGGAAATCAGCAGCGCTTCCACGAAAACAAATCTCATGAGACGGTATTCCAACGGTTTTCAAACAAGCTCTTATGCAGTGTAACTACCTTTTGACAGCTTGATTCCCTGCCTGCGCCACGATTAAGGAGGATCATATGATTATGACACTGCGAAAATCACTCTCGTTTTTGCTGGCAGTTTCTTTGATGTCATCCATGCTGAACGGCTGTACAGGCCGTCCAGTTCCCCCGGATGCATCGGGAAAGCAAGCGTTCGATGTGCAGCCCATTCACAATTCCCCCGATTCAGGAGCCTCCCCCACCGAACCAGTCGAGGAAAATAATACGACCGGCGACGCCTCTCTTGACGATACGCGCAATGCGGACGGAATTGGAGAAACAGAACTGCTGGTTGCAAGCTTTGGCACGAGCTTCAACGATAACCGCCGCCTGACTATTGGCGCAATCGAAGCCGCGATGGAAGAGGCCTTTCCCGCACTTTCGATCCGCCGTGGATTCACCAGCCAGATCATCATTGACCATATCAAACGCCGTGACGGTGTAAGCATCGACAGCATCACCGAAGCGCTCGACCGCGCGGCAGAAAACGGCGTCAAAAAACTTGTCGTACAGCCAACCCATTTGATGGATGGTCTTGAATATCAGGAAGTGGTAGATGCGGTTGCACAATATTCTGACGCATTTGAAAAAGTTGTGGTCGGCGCGCCCCTATTGTCTTCCGATCAGGATTTTGCAGTTGTTGCTGCTGCAATGGCGGAATCAACCGCTTCCTATAACGACGGCAAAACGGCGATCTGTTTTATGGGGCACGGAACCGAAGCCGCTTCCAATGCAATTTATCCCAAAATGCAGCAGGTAATGACCGATGCAGGCTATACCAATTACTTCATTGGCACAGTCGAAGCCACCCCTACACAAAAAGATGTGCTTGCCGCCGTGCAGGCAGGCGATTACACCCGTGTGATACTGCAGCCAATGATGATCGTCGCAGGAGATCATGCCAACAATGATATGGCAGGTAATGAAGCAGATTCTTGGAAAACCGTCTTTGAAAATGAGGGCTTCCAAGTCGAATGCATATTACGCGGCCTGGGTGAGCTGGAACCAATACAGGATCTTTTGATAGCACATGCACAGGCGGCAGTCGATTCCCTTGCATAACCCCAACACGCTGTAACGACATACTGCAGCGCATAAAAATGGGATCCTCATAAACCGTCAAGGCACTCTGTATAAGACGATCGGCCGGAACATCGCTCAACGGCCCTGAAATATCGAAAGGTGAATGAAAAATGAGAATTGATTGGAAAATTGCAATTTTATTGTTATTATGTGCCGCCCTGCTCTTTGGATGCAGCGCACAACCTAAGGCAGACACACCGGATGCCGCTTCTGCTTCAGCGCAGAAAGACCTCTCCACCGACGGACAACAGGTCGCAGACGAAAGCCAGATGGCCCCTGTCCAGCAAGTCGTAAACAGCAACATGACGCCTATCCCAGGCGATGTCCTGCAGGATGGTCAATATGATATCACCGTGGATAGCAGTTCAACTATGTTTTCAGTAGAACGTTGTGAGCTGACCGTTGAGAGCGGTTCTATGACCGCCGTGCTTCACATGGGCGGTACAGGCTATTTGTACGTTTTCATGGGGACAGGGGAAGCAGCGGCAGCAGCAGATACCTTGCAGTATATCCCCTTCGAAGAACAGCCGGACGGTACACACACTTTCACCGTACCAGTCGAAGCGCTTGATCAAGGGCTCGCTTGTGCTGCATTCAGCAAAAAGAAGGAACTGTGGTATGACCGCACGTTGGTATTCCGTTCGGATTCTCTTCCCAAGGAAGCTTTCCTGGAAAATACATACCCAACAGCTGACAGCCTGGGGCTCACAGACGGTAATTATACCATTGAAGTGCAGCTCACCGGCGGCTCGGGCCGCGCGTCGATTCAATCCCCTGCAGCGCTCCGTATCGAAGATGGCGCAGCATATGCGTCTGTCATCTGGGGCAGCCGTAATTATGATTATATGCGCATCGGCGATTTAATATTTGATCCTCTCCCGGATACCGAAACTTCAGCTTTCGAGATCCCTGTCGCCCAGTTTGACCGCACCCTAACTGTATTTGCCAATACAACCGCCATGAGCACGCCCCATGAAATCGAGTATTCTCTCTGCTTTGATGCGGCAAGCATTACTCCAGCCGGATGAAACACATATTTTTTGCAGCGTTTACGTTCCTGCTGCTGTGCGGCTGCTCAAGACAAGAAGCTGCCCCTATGACCGCCGATACCGCAGCTTTTGCCTGGGATACGCTCGCCGCTGAAAACGAGCTGACATTACAGTATGCCCGTCAATTTACAGTAGAAAACTGTACAGGTGATTATCGAAAGATCACCATCGGTGAAACACATCAATATTTACTTGTCCCAAAAGGCGCCGCAATCCCGGAAGGAATCCCCGAAAATGTCACCGTACTGTGTCAGCCATTTGACAGCGTATACCTGGCAGCGACTTCGGCAATGGATCTGTTTCGCGAACTGGACGAAGTCGATACGGTCACTCTTTCTGCCCTTGACGCCCCTAATTGGCATATTCGAGCAGCACAGCAGGCAATGGAAAACGGCACGATGGCCTACGCAGGCAAATACAACGCACCTGATTATGAGCGTATTCTATCAGCAGGCTGTGATCTTGCTGTCGAATCTACCATGATCCTCCATGCCCCAGAGGTTCAGGAGCAGCTGGAACGGCTTGGGATTCCCGTTCTGGTGGAGCGTTCCAGCTATGAAAGTCATCCGCTCGGACGTATGGAATGGATTAAGCTGTATGGCATACTGCTTGGAAAGGAGGCGGAAGCCACCGCTTTTTTTGACGACCAGCTGAAGCGCCTTGCTCCCATTCTGGAACAAGAAAACACAGATAAAACAGTCGCCTTTTTCTATATCACTTCCAATGGCGCCGCTAATGTACGTAAACCGGGAGACTATATTGCCAAAGCCATCGACCTTGCAGGGGGGCGGTATGTACCTGACAATACATCCGCCGAAGAAAACGCACTCTCCACAATGAATCTGCAAATGGAATCATTTTTCGAGGAAATTCGCGACGCAGATATTTTGATCTACAACAGCGCCATTGATAACGAGCTACAAACCATTGCACAGTTGCTTGAAAAAAGCCCTGTCTTGAAAAATTGCCGCGCAGTAAAGGAAAAACAGGTATGGTGCACTGGCAAAAACCTGTTTCAGGAAAGCTTGGGAATAGGTGATTTGATCGCCGATCTCCATACGGTACTTACTGAAAGTGCGCCAGATGAAGGCACGCTGACCTATCTGCACCGCCTGACATAACGATCATACAGAACGTCCTTGACGGCGATGCCGTCTGCGGCTCCCAGCTAAAAGAAGCGCAGCGGCTTGGCCCGCGCTTCTTTTTTTTAATCCCAAAATGGAGGTTTTTTATGAAAAAAACACGATATTGGGCCGCATTTGCCCTGCTCCTGACTTTACTGGCGATACTGGCGGTCTGGAGTGTATGCGCGGGAAGCGTGCATGTCAGCGCAAATGCGCTATCTGAGCTTCTGGCCGCTGCCCTGTCCGGAAATCCACAAACAGCAGATGCGTATCCCATCATCTGGGTGCTTCGACTGCCGCGTCTCCTGGCAGCAGTCATCCTCGGCGGCGCATTGTCTGTTTCCGGTTATCTACTGCAAACTTTTTTTGGAAATCCGATCGCCGGTCCATTTGTATTGGGGATTTCCTCAGGCGCCAAACTGGCGGTTTCACTAGCACTGATCCTTACCCTTCGTTATGGAATTCCCTCAGGGTCACTGCTGCTGATTGCAGCAGCGTTTGCAGGCGCGCTTCTCTCGACCAGTTTTATCCTGCTGCTGTCGCGGCGGGTTGAACGAATGTCAATGCTGGTTGTCGGCGGCGTTATGATCGGATATATCTGCTCGGCAATCACTGATTTTGTCGTGACTTTCGCAGAGGATTCTAACATTGTCAGCCTGCACAACTGGGCGCTTGGCAGTTTCTCCGGCATCTCCTGGGAGAATCTAAAGGTCATTACAGCAGTATGCAGCGCAGCCCTTCTCTGTGCATTCCTGCTGTCCAAGCCTATCGGCGCTTACCAGCTTGGCGAGGTCTATGCACGCAATATGGGGGTCGATATCCGACGCTTCCGCATCACGCTAATCATACTGTCAAGCGTTCTTTCTGCCTGTGTTACAGCATTTGCAGGACCGGTCTCATTCGTCGGCATTGCGGTCCCCCACCTTATGAAAAGTCTTCTGCACACAGCAAAACCCCTTTTGCTTATCCCAGCATGTTTTCTGGGCGGAGCAGTATTTTGTCTGTTTTGCGACCTGATTGCCCGAACTGCTTTTGCCCCAACCGATCTTAGCATCAGCACTGTGACCGCTGTATTCGGCGCGCCAGTCGTATTGTACATCCTGTCCTCGCGCCACAACAGAGAGGAGAGCTGAAATGCACGAAACCTATTTGCACACCGATAATCTCGCGGTTGGATATCGAGGCCGCCCCTTGATCGAACACATCAATCTCCGGGTACGGCGCGGCGAGCTACTGACGCTAATTGGCCCAAACGGCTGCGGCAAATCTACCATTTTAAAAAGTCTGACCGGCCAGCTGCAGAAACTCGGGGGGGTCGTATACCTGGACGGCCGCGATATGGCGGCGCTTGCTCTCCGAGAAACTGCAGTACGTCTCTCTGTACTGATGACTGAGCGCATCCGGCCTGAACGCATGACCTGTGCAGAAGTAGCGGCTGCAGGACGCTATCCATATACCGGCCGGCTCGGCATCCTGTCATCATCTGACTGGGAAAAGGTAAATCGTGCCCTTCAGCTTGTACACGCCAGTGAGATCGCCGGACAAGACTTTACATGCATTAGTGACGGCCAGCGGCAGCGCGTCCTGCTGGCCCGGGCACTGTGCCAAGAACCGGAAATTCTTGTTCTTGACGAACCAACTTCTTTCCTTGATATCCGGCACAAACTGGAGTTGCTTGCTATTTTAAAGGATTTGGTACGGCGACAACGGCTAGCCGTGGTGATGTCGCTGCACGAACTCGATCTTGCACAAAAAATATCTGACTATCTTGTATGCATCCGCCAAGGCATGGTCGATCGCTGCGGAACACCCGAAGAAATTTTCACCTCAGAATACATTATGCAGTTGTATGGAACTGCACGAGGAAGTTATAATGCAGCTTTTGGCTGCCTTGAACTGGAGGCGGTACGCGGAACGCCTGAGGTATTTGTCATCGGAGGAGGCGGAAGCGGTCTGGCAGTGTACCGCCGTCTGCAAAGAGAAGGAATTCCCTTTGCTGCCGGCGTGCTGCACAAAAACGATCTCGATTATCCGACCGCACAGGCGCTTGCCACAGAGGTCATCACAGAACAGCCCTTTGAACCAATCAGCGATGTAGCATTCGAACAGGCTGCCTCCCTAATCCGAAACTGCACGCAGGTATTATGTCCCCTGCGTGACTTTGGCGCGATGAACCATCGTAACCAGCTGCTTGCAGAACTGGCTATCCAGGTGGGAACCCTCAAGGAATGCTAAGAAAGCGATACTCATAGGAAATCATGCGTCGGATTCACAGCCAATACAAGACGCTGTAAAAGAAAAACAGGAATCCAGAGAAACGCCGGCTTAAGAAGATGATTCCAAGCGAACTCAAATCTGAAAAATGGATTGACAGCCTTTTCCGTCCGTGCTATGATGAGAACATTCAGGGCAGCTTTCACAGCTGCCTTGAAGACATTTTCAAGGCTTGTCCTCAAAGGGAGGAAAACAACATGAGCAGAGCGAATGAAACAACCGGAATGGATATGCTACATGGTAATCTGCTGAATAAACTGCTGCTTTTTGCGCTGCCTTTGGCAGCCAGCAGCATTCTCCAGCAATTATTTAACGCAGTAGACGTCGCTGTCGTAGGACAATTTGCAAGCAGCCAGGAGCAGGCTGCAGTTGGCTGCAACGGTCCTGTCATCAACTTGCTAATAAATCTTTTTGTCGGCATATCCGTTGGAACCAATGTTGCGATCGCGAATTATATCGGGCAGGAACATCGGGAGCGGATCAAAGCTACCGTTCACACTTCGATGGTAACCGCAATCATCAGCGGCGTCCTGGTTCTATTCATCGGATTGTTGACCGCGCGCCCAATCCTGCTGTGGATGGATACCCCGGCAGAAGTATTGGGATATGCCGCCGTCTATCTGAAAATTTACTTTTTAGGCATGCCGTTCATCATGATTTATAACTTCGGAGCCGCCATTTTACGAAGCATGGGAGATACGAAAAGGCCTCTGTATTGCCTTGTGCTGTCCGGAATTATTAATGCCGGCTTAAATATGTTCCTCGTAATTGTATTTCATTTGGGCGCAGCCGGCGTTGCAATCGCAACTGTAATTTCGAACATCGTCAGCGCTGGAATGGTCTGGCATTTCCTTGCCCGGGAAGCGGAACCAATTCGCCTGTCCTTTCAAGAACTCAAAATTTCTAAACCAGAGCTGCTGCGAATTCTGCAAATCGGTATTCCGGCAGGAATACAGGGCATGGTATTTTCTATCGCAAATGTTTTTGTGCAGACTGCGCTGAACAGTCTTGGAACCAATGCGGTCGCAGGATCTGCCGTCGCCTTAAATTATGAATATATTACATATTTTATAATTGCGGCATTCAATCAAGCCGCCGTTACCTTTACCAGCCAAAATTATGGCGCAAAACAATACGACCGATGCAAAAAAGTATTCTGGCTCTGTTTGCTTGCCGGGATGCTGATTACCGCCGCAATGAGCCTGACCCTCGTCCTTGGCAGAAGTGTTTTTGCTTCTATTTTTACGCCCGATCCAGCAGTTGCAGAATACGCCAAAACAAGAATGCTCTGTATCCTGACCTTAAATTTTATTTGTGCGGCTTATGAGATCGGCGGCGCCGCCTTACGCGGGATCGGCTATTCTATGACGCCCGCATTCATTACAATTTTTGGTACGTGTGTCGTTCGTATCTGGTGGATATATACAGTATTTCCTCGTTTCCGCACCTTTGAAACACTGATGGCTGTATATCCGATTACCTGGGTGCTTACCGGCGGAGCAGTGCTGGCGGCGTATTTTTTCATCCGGCGAAGGGTTTTTTCAGGCAAGATCAGACTTTAAACATTTCAAAATCAAACGGTCAAAGGCGCCCGAACTACAGTGCGTTTGAAATCCGCTTCTTACTTCGCTCCATATCCACGGCTCGCGAACAGCAGGAGAAACATCATATGCCGGAAT
>CANPPM010000042.1 GCA_947575935.1 uncultured Butyricicoccus sp.
CGGCATCCCTATAGTCCCCCGGTACACCATGTACGCGGACATGGATTCCGCCGTCAGCAGCCCAGGCCGTTCGCCGATCAGCACACAGGTCACCTCCGCGCCGGTCAGCTCGGAGATCTCGTCCATTACGCCCACGCGTCCATATTTCACAAAGAACGGCGTGCCCACGTCGATCCGGTGGTTTTGCAGGCCCTGCATAACCGAAGGGAGCAAATCGGCGATATTCGCCATTACCGCTGCTGAAGAAAGGCCGTCAGAAACATAAAGCTGTACTGTTGGGTTTTTGCGGCATTTTTCACGGACCGCTGCCACACCCTCTTCATTCAGACGCCTCCCAAGGTCGGGACGGGTCAGATAGGTATCCTTGCTGTCGCACTGGGACTGGACGGTAAAGAGTCCCTGCGCCCTTATGAACTCCTCATCCACGTCGCGGAACACCGCGTCCTGCGCGACGGAGTGCGCCGCACGGAACTCTAGCTGCGGCAGCGTCTTGTACCGCGCGCCCGCCTTCCCAATGCCGATGCGGCACGGGGCCAGCCGCTTAAGCGCAGCAAATTCCTCTCCGTGCGCCGGGTTCTCCACCAGATACTGCGTGCGGATATCGATCTTTGTGATATCCGGCAAGCAATCACTCCCGGTATCCGGCGCGAAAGCTTCTTCCAGTGCCGCCGTAGCCACACCGGGAGAGGATACGCCCAACTCGTCCAACACCTGTTCAATAATACTTCTCAGCGTTGCTTCATCCAAGCTTGTCACCTCCCCTTATCTCGACAGAAACACGGAAGCATCGCCAGCCTTATCGGTCAACCTCCCGTTTTCCGAAAACCCCATTTTTTCCAGCCAGAGGTCAAACTCCCGGATTGGCCGCAGGCCAAAGATCTCACGCAGTGTCGGGATTTCATGGTAGCCGGTGCACTGATACATCAACATGCAATCATCGCCCTCAGGAATGGACATCAAATAGGTGCAGCCCGCTGCCACAAGCAGCGCCGCTAGGTTCTCAATATCGTTTTGATCGGTTTTCATATGGTTGGTATAGCACGCGTCACAGCCCATCGGGATGCCGGTCAGCTTGCCCATAAAGTGATCCTCCAGCCCGGCGCGGGTCACCTGCTTCGCATCGTATAAGTATTCCGGTCCAATGAAGCCTACTACCGTGTTCACCAGGAAGGGCTTGTACCGCTTGGCAAAACCGTAGCAACGTGCCTCCATCGTCACCTGATCCCAACCATTATGCGCCTCGGAAGACAGCTCTGAGCCCTGGCCGGTCTCAAAATACATGACATTGGGGCCGGTGCAGGAGCCGCGTCTGAGCACGGTCGCCCTACCCTCCTCAAGCATGGCGGCCGTCAGGCCAAATGCCTCATTCCCCTTCTGACTGCCAGCGATCGATTGAAACATCAGGTCAAGCGGCGCACCCAGCCGCTCGACCGCCGCGGTCTGTGTGCTCACATGCGCCAACACACAAATTTGAGTCGGGATTTCCCATTTGTTCTTGAACTCATCGAACATTTTGAGGATGCGGGCAACCGATTCCACCGAATCATCCACGGGATTCAGCCCGAGCACGGCGTCGCCGCATCCGTAAGAGAAGCCCTCCATTACCGAAGCGATGATGCCCTTTGGGTCATCCGTCGTATGGTTAGGCTGCAGACGCGAGGAAAAGGTACCTGGCAGGCCAATCGTTGTATTGCAATGCGCAGTCACCTGAATCTTGCGCGCGGCGTAAATGAGATCCAAATTACTCATCAGCTTGCACACGCCCGCAATGATCTCTGCCGTAATGCCGCGCGAGGCGCGCCGGATCATATTGCCCGTTGTCCGGCTGTCCAGCAACCATTCGCGAAATTCCGCAACCGTCATGCCCTTGAACTCTCGGAAGATGGTCTCGTTGACATCGTCCTGTATGATGCGGGTCACCTCATCCTCCTCGTAAGGGACGGCGGGCGAATTGCGCAAGTCGTCCAGCGTCAGGTTTGCAAGCACCACCTTGGCGGCAACACGTTCCTCCGCCGTCTCGGCGGCGATACCCGCCAGCTGGTCGCCCGATTTCTCCTCGTTGGCCTTGGCCATGACCTCGCATATGCTCTTAAATTCATAGACGCGGCCAAACAGCCTTGTTTTCAGAATCACTCTGCCTCACCTCTCACTTTTCACGTTTCACGAATTAAACACCAGCGTCTTTATCACAACCGGCACAACATGCCCGCCCGCAATGGGCTCGCCAATATCGATATAGTCGCCGCTGTGCGCCCGGATGCTATCGATGCAGACCACGTCCTTTCTGTGTCCTAGCTGCACATTGACCGCGTTGCCGAGCGCCTTGCCAATATCCGCCTCCACAATCAAAAGCAGCGGAACCCCTCTGGCAATGATATCCTCCGCGCCCGCAATAACCGCGGCTGCCAGCGCCTGAAGCGCACGGAAGCCGGTATACCGTCCACCGTGGAAGGCGATAGCGACCTGCCCCTCCCGGCCCCCGGTCTGATACATTGGCAGTTGACGGCGAATCGACGCACTAAAGGCTTCCAGCGGCGCTTCCTCTTCTTCAGGGATCTTCAAAACCGGGACGTTCTTGACTGGAAGCTGCCCCTGTGCATAATGAATGGTACTGCCGCTGACCTCAGTCGTGTGGACGCCTGCGCCCACAACTGTCGCGCGAATGGTCTCCGCCGCACGCAGCAGCGGCACAGCAGACAGTGCTGGGTGCTCCCGTATCGCCTGTCCCAGCAGAACCCCGATGTCGCCGTAGCGAAACGCCTCTTCAACCGCTTCCCCATAAACGCAGTCGGCTACACCGCCGGAAAAACAGAGTGCACCTGGGCGCATTTCCCCGGGGAGCGGGCTGCCGCCGTTGGTATACAGCCCCGCATGGCAACTATCCGGCGACTCCAGATGAAGCGCCTGCGCGAGCTGTCCGGCCATAATATCACAGACCCGACGGAGCGTGCCCTCGTCTGCCGGCGCTCCCACTTTTAACGGGATATCGTGCGCCGTAACCAGCGCTTGGAGCTTGGGGAACAGGTAAGTGAGTCTGCCGTGCTCTATCCGGACCAACCGTCCGCCGATATCCAAGCAGCACACCCCTTTCAGGTTCCCTCGTTCATAAACCGCGATATTCGAAGTCCCCCCGCCGACGTCAAGGTTCGCAACTGGAACGGACTGCGTCTCAGAAAGCCGGTCCACACCCGCGCCTCGCGCCGCCAACACCGATTCCAGGTCAGGACCGGCCGCTGCAACCACAAAGTCGCCCGCCAAATCCGAAAGCGCCTCCAAAACACTAGCCGCATTCTGTTTCCGCGCGGTCTCGCCGGTAATGATGACCGCGCCGGTTGTCACGTCCTTTGGCGAGATGCCCGCCGCCCGGTATTCCTCTCGGACGAGCCGTGTAAGCGCCTCCGCGTCAATTTCTGCCGCCGACCTGAGGGGCGTGAGATAAATGGAGCTACGGTATACGACCTCCTTACCCACGATCTGAATCCGTGGAACTGCATGGCTCCCCGCACAATTTTCCATCGTTAGGCGGCTGAAAACCAGCTGTGTTGTTGAAGTCCCGATATCCACACCCACACTGAGAATCACTTCACGCATCCTGCCGCCTTCCTTTCCCCAAAAATAAAAACCCGAATAAGCAGGGGCTTCCCCCCGCCTATCCGGGTTGCATCACTCGGTTTGCACCTCGCCGCTACGTCGCACCGAAGTCTGTATTACTTTGATTCTTGAAATCGAAACTCACATGCGTCCCCTCCGGGCCGGATGTGGTAGTTAGGCTGCCGTGCAGCTTGTCCTTTACCATGATCTGCACGATCGACAACCCCAAGCTGCCGGGCCGCACCTTATCTGCGGTATAACCAGCGCCGTCATCCAACACTTCAATACGGGAATACAGCTCCCCACGTGTGACTATGATACGCACTTGTCCCTCTTCGCGTCCCGCAAACGCATATTGCAGGGAATTTTGCAGCAGCTCGTTGATGATCAGCGCAACTGCTGTAGCAATGTCAGAATCGATCTCAAAATCGTCCCCCTCCAGGGAGATGCCAATCTCGAAATGCGGACGGGAAAAGGCGCGAACAGCATTGTTCCGGACACCCCGGAGCACCTCGCCGACATGTACCTGATCCACACCGCCCTGCGCAAGCAGCTCATGCGTTGTCGCGATGGAGAGAATTCGGTTCATACTCTCCTCAAGCACACGCTTCAAATTGCTGTCATCCGACCGGCGGGCCTGCAGCCGCAGCAAGCTTGCAATCGTCTGCAGGTTGTTTTTGACCCGGTGATGCATCTCCTTGACCGCCACCGAACGCAAGACCAATTCCTTTTCCTGGTCGCGGCGCCAGGTGATGTCCTGCATAACAACCGCAAAGTCCACGTCCTTATCGTCTAGCGGGATGCGCTTGATAAGCAGGCTATACCGCCCCGCCGTGACCTCGGCGGCCACATATCCGCTTTCCTGCTCCCCGCTGCCCGCCAGACGGATGTTGTCATACCGCTGGCCCATCGGGTCCTCTACATAACCAATCTGCTGGTAGATTCTCCGCGCCATGCTGTTGCGGAAGGTGACCCGACCCTCCCGGCTAACCAGCAGAAGCCCCTCTTCAATGCATTCGGTCAACCAATTGTCGCCATCAGTCAGGTGCGCCAGCGCGTCCGCCATCCGTCCTGGATCCTGCTCAGAGAAATGCAGACGCCCGTTGTCCAGCAAAGGCTGTTCCTCCAGCCTTTGCTCCCGGATCAGCGCGCCGATCACCTGTCCCCTGCTGTTTTTGATCGGCTCGACCGACTGTATCGTGCGCCCATTTTCTTGCGTCACTGCCTTCATATGCCTGGTCGCCACACCCAACCGCAACGTACGTGCCACAGCGGGCTCGTCCTCCCGCCGCGCCAAGTGCCCAACCACCGTCCCACGGTAGGAGGATGGCGCGGAGCTGGGCTTAGCCTCGGCTACAACGACAGCAGCGTCGCCATCCCGACAGGGGCAATCAATAAAAATATCGGCCTCTTCCCAGTCGGACAGCGCCTGGAGAACCGAAGACATCCCACGGATGATCGCAATCTCCTCCTGCTTGAGGTTGGTATGCCCCCTACACAACTGCTCGATTCTTTCCATACTAACCGCCCTCAGACTGCATCAGGATCAGCTCCGATACCCGCCGCATGGATAACTTTTTGTCCTGGCTCAACTTCCGGATATAATCATAGGCGGTCTGTTCATCCATGCCCTGCCGTGCCATCAAACGGCCCTTGGCCCGCTCGATCGCAGTGCGGCTTTCCAGCCGGTCAGAAACCTTGCGGATCTCCCTCCGCAACTGCTTGACCTCGCGGCTGCGCGCCACAGCCAGCACAATGTTTGGGATCAGGGATTTCTCATCAATCGGCTTGATCAGATAACCAGATACACCCTGCGCTCGCGCCTCGCGCACAAATTCACGCTCACTATAGGCAGTCAGCATCATGATCGTATCGGCAAGACCCTCTTCAAAGATGATCCGTGCGGCAGACAGCCCGTCCAACAGCGGCATTTTGATATCCAGCAGCACCAAATCTGGCTTCTGCTGGCGGCAAGCCTCCACGGCATCAAAACCGTCTGCCGCCTCGCCGACAACCTCATAGCCCTCTGCCGAAAGCAGTTCTTTCAAGTCCATCCGAATGATCGGTTCGTCATCCGCTATGACCAGCCTGATCTTTTCCTTATTCATTCCATCCCCCTCCTTCGGCAAACGCCGGTCACCGGTATCCGAGAAACTGTAAAAATTCGTCAACGCCGCTCCCTGTGACGCTGCTGGTCACGAAAATTTCCCGGGCGCCCGCTATCTTGAGGTACTTCCGCGCCCTACTGATCTGCTCGGGCGTGGCAATATCACTTTTCGTTACCACGCCAACTGTAGGCTTAGCAAATTGGCTGTGGTAGGCGGGTGGGAACATGGAATCGCCCTCTGTCGCATCCTGCACCAACACGACCACATCCGCCTCGACTGCCGTCACCATTAACGCCCCGCGGAAGCTGCGCCGTTCCAAGTATTCTCCCGGTGTGTCAATCATATCGTGATTAACGACCTGTACGGTTTGTGTTTTATGATAAACCAGGTCCTCCTGATTGATGCGCTGGCAGAGCGTCGTTTTGCCCGCCGTCGAGCGGCCAATCAAGATGATGCGCTTACGTTTTTCTTCCATCATCCGCCCCCAGTCAGGTCCTCGTCATAGGCGACGGGCTAAAACCCATTCGATCGCACAGCACTTGCATCACCCCCGACAGCGCCGACCCAACTGCCGCCACATCGCCCGTGACTACAAGTGAGCCGTTGAAACGGTCGACAAAACCGACCTCCACCGAGCCAGTCTTAGTCGCCACATCCGCCGCGATCATCGCAGCCTCACTCGGCGTGATGGTCATTATACCGATCGCGCCCTGGGCGTCGATCAGCCCCAGCTTTGCGTAAAGCGTCTCATCCGGGCTCGCAATGACATGGCAAAGCGTCACCTGTTTGCCTGGAACAAATTCCTGTATGATCCTTTGCTTGCCGTCCAGTTCCACCACCGCTGCGCCGCCTCCCTTTCTATGTCTCATAACATCAAAAAGCCCCCTTAAGATCCACCTATCCGGCGTAAATCTAAGGGAGCTACATCGCTCGTCTTTACTGCTTTGCAGGCCATCCTGCTCCGGGCGCTGACGGCGCGCCTTCTGCATAGCCTCTCCATGGATACCCATGATTTTTATTTATTCTACCATTTTTTCCTTCGTTTGTCAATGCCTTTTTCCAGAAAAACCAAAGCGGCAGCATTGCGGACTTCGCTCCAAAAAAATAACCCTCTTTGCGGGATTGGCAGCGTCAGGCCGGTCATTCAGAAAATGGTTTCCCCCACTTTCACGTTTCAGGGTGTACAGCCTGATTTTTCCATTTTTATTGCTGATATCATGCCAATACAGTCAATATGAACCGATAGTACAATCCATGCTATCTGCCCAAAATAAAACGGCAGCCTGAAACTGGGATTTTCAGCGCCGCCGTTTAACTTTCATATTTTAGCTGAACCTGTCACAAGAAAAGCATATCCATCAGCGCCTAATCCAGCCGCCTGGTCCCATACGTAATAAACAACACCGGAATATACCACAACACCAGGTATAACAGCACATTCTGCGGTGAAATGGCTGAAAATTCCGCCAAATATGTAAGATAAAACATGATCAGCATCCCGGAAACCCCTGCAAAACCACCCAAAATCAAATTGGACCGCACCACGCCCGCCAGCTTATCCGCACAAAGGAATACATTGGCATAGGGGGTTATGCTGTCGCGCGACAACAACGCTCCCGGCGGGTCACCCTCAACATAAGCCGGATCCTGATAGACCTCTGCACGGTCTGCTGTAACCTCATCAACAGCCCCTTGACGCAGTTCAAATAAGCTGGAGATCATTGCGGGCGAGATATTAAAATCCGAAGCAGCAATGACCGGCGTCAGCCCTACCCGCTTGAGCGTATGGATCCCCCCATATGCCTGTGCTGACGGATGATATTGCAGATGAAACACCCCAGCAGGATAGCTGTTGACCACCACAAATACGCCGTTTTCCACCCCTTTGGTCTCGGGTGCGCGGATGCCCATCCGTGCCAAAAAAGCGGCTGTACCCAGCATTACGCTATCTCCGCCGATATCCCCCGACATGCCGCCGCTCTCGTAATGCAGAATGCGGCTGGCACGTACCGGGCGGCCATAACCGCGATGCAGCGCGTCCGCAAAAACACGCCCAATTTCCAAACCCTCATCACTGGTGATAGCCGCCGCATAGGCGAGTAGCTTTTCATCGGTATACAATCCATAATTCTGAATGCCCTCAATGGAAATCGAGCCTGCCGGAAACAGATCCGTATCATTCAGCACAGCCTCCTTTGCCGCACGCAGCCGTTGCGCCCCCCGCGCCCCGGCCAAAGCCGCACCGTCGCCCAACAGCCGCCGGGAGACATTCTTATACGGGCTGCCCGCTGCACACAAAATCCCCATCGGCGCACCGACCGATAACATCACAGAAAAAGATAGGAAAAACCGGGACGGATCACCGTTGGCAAAAGCCGAAATAGCGGAAAAAAGAGCGGATGCTGCCAATGCAATGGGCACATAAATTGAGCCAAAACGCTCCGCATAGTCAGGCTTTTCCAACTCGCGCAAAAATTCTGTATTATCCTGACGCTGGTATTTTAACGCGCGGCGCGGGCGGTCGTCCGGATCCAGATGGCTATAAACCAAGACCGGACTATCCGAAAGGCTAACCGCCTTATAAACGCGGCAACGGGCAGAAAGCCGGTTCTTCTCCTCGGCCATCATTGCGTACAGCAGCACGGTAGAAATCGCGCAATAAGGCAGATACGCATTCCAAGCCGGAGCCAGAATAATCGTCAGCCCATGCAGCAATGAAGCCAACTGTGCCGCAGAAACCAAGGATCTCCTATCGGGCTTTGCAGAAAATAAGTTGTAAAACCCAAGCCCGATTACATCAATGCCAGCAAACATAGCGATAAACTGTGTCAGCAGCAGCGCAAGCACTGCAATTGTCGGCTTCTCGGAAAAACGAAGCACTGCCGGCAGCGGCAAACGAAAGCCAGATGCCAGCGTCAGATACAACGCGGCAATTGCCATCAGCAAAACGACGATGCTGCGAGATCCCAGGCTCTTTGCCCGCCTCGCACAGGTTGCCTGCGCCTGCCGCGGCTGACGAATGACAATCTCCTCATCTTCCTCAGTAGAAACCCGTTTGGACTCCTTTGCCGTACGACGGCGTTCGCGCTCAGCCTCACGCCGGGCGCGTTTGGCCTCACGGCGTTCCTCGCGCTCGTCTAGCTCCTCATACGCATCATCCTCTTCGCCGTCCTCATCCTCGTAGTCTGACCGGACCGTCGCAACGCGGGGCTTTTTCACACTACGCTGCTCTGCCGGATGTTGAGGACGAGGCTGCTGCTCATGCTGAATCGGACGCGCACGAGGGCGTTTGGTCTCCTGCGCCTTCTCAGAAGCGCCACGTTCAACGACACCACTGACCTCAGACAGAATTTCATCTAAATTATATGCATCCTTCTTCGGCCGAGATGGCGCCACTGAACCAGGCTGCGCCGTACGCGGCGGCGTGGCGCCCTGCCGTGCCTGACGGGATGGCAGCGGCGCAGTGGCTTGGCGGGTTGACCGTGGCTGCGTCCCTGTCTGCGCCGAAGGACGCGGCACTCTTTGAGTTGCCTCAGACGGCCGCTCTGCCGGACGGCGCTGCCGCTGCGGTACGGACTGTCTGGGCTCTGCTTGCCGCGGTGCAGGCTGCCGTGGCACAGGTTCTACCGGACGAGACTGCTGTACCGGACGAGACGCAGCTTCTTTTTGGCGATTCTGTGTAGCCTCCGCCGGATGAGCACGTGCAGCACGCGGAACAGACTGCTGTACGGATCTGCCCTGCGGAGGCTTTGGAGCCGGCGGCGTATCGTCAAGATCTCCGATCAGAGCACGGATCTCGCTTAGCTCCTGCGTATCCATTATTTTTCTATCCATAACTGCTCCTTAATAATCAACTCACGTATCACGCGGGGTGCGGCGACGCACCGCCTCGAACAGCAGCACCGCAGCGGCATTAGATGCATTCAGTGAATTGACCTTGCCGCGCAAAGGGATACTGACGATAAAATCACATTTTTCATGGATCAATCGGCTCATTCCAGCCCCTTCTGAGCCGATTACAATAGCGGTAGGTCCCACAAAATCAGCATCATAAAGACACATTGCACCATTTGCCTCCGCACCAAAAACCCAAACGCCCTTTTCCTTTAGAGCATCCAGAACAGCAGCCAGATTGGCTGCCTTGTGAACGCCGATGTGTTCCAGCGCACCAGCTGAGGCGCGGGCAACGGCAGAAGTCAATCCGACGGCCCGGCGTTTTGGAATAATCACGCCATGCGCCCCTGCTGTCTCTGCCGAACGAATAATCGCGCCAAGATTCTGCGGATCCGCAATCCCATCACAGACCACAAGCAAAGGCTGCTCCCCACGTTCCTCAGCAATCTGCAACAACGATTCCAAACTGACATACGCATGTGCAGCCGCCTGGGCAATAATCCCCTGATGGCTGTCCGTCTGACTCATGGCATCCAGCTTCCGGCGATCGCAGACCGTCACAGGAACGCCCTGTTTTCGTGCAAGGGAAAGAACATCGCCCAAGCGGCCTTCAGCCCCCTCCGCAACAAACAACTTATCCGTTGTGCCACCTGCACGCAGATGCTCAAGAACCGCATTGCGCCCTTCCAGCAGCAGCGTATCCTCAGCCGTGTATCCGGCATTTTTATTTTTTAAATGATTATTATGATGAAAAGGCATGTACTACCTCCGGTGCATTTGAACTTGGTACACTCCATTATAACATAGTTCGACAAAAGTCTAAAGAAAAATTTCAAATACATTTCTTTGTACAGATGCGCCAAATATTGGGCACATTGGCGGTTCAGCCAGGCGCCCGGTACACACGGCATACCGGCAGACCGCACAGACACCCATTCATTTACATCAGAAAAGCCCGGATCCTCCTCAAAAGGCTCCAGGCTCCCCAGCATTCATCTCATGTGGACGTGCCATTCGCTGTCCTGGCACAGTTCTGGATATCCCAGCAGTTCCTTGACCACTCTGTCGAGTATTCTCTCAGGTATCCTATCCGGCAAACTGCAGCCGACAGCAGAAAATGGGAATCCACAGCAGACCCTTTGAGAACACTACTCCAAAATTCCGCTTTTCAGCGTACATATTCGAATTCCATCTCGCCAATGACAACAAAATCCCCTTCCTGTACCCCCATATCCTCAAGCCGCTGATAAACCCCGGCATTCGCAAGCATACGATCCATATACTGCCGGGATTCGTAATCCTCTGTATTGACCGAACCCATCAAACGCTCGACCCATGCGCCGCCGACTACATAATAATCCTCAACCTTTTCTACCGTAATATCGCGCTCCGTAACTTCCTCAACCACCGGCACAAATTCCGGCTCATACGTGAAGACTGGCGGCAGCTGGTACAGCTCCTTCCAGGTCAGGTGCACAAGCTCGCGTACGCCGAGATTGGCTGCAGCGGAAATTTCTGCAAATAACCAGCTATTTTCCGCCGCGTATGCGCGCAGCCGATTGACCGAATCCCGGTCTTCTCCCAGTAAGTCTGTCTTGTTCGCCACAATAATTTGAGGGCGCGCGGCTAAAAATTCACTGTAACCTGCAAGCTCCCTATTAATCGTCTCAATATCCTCAATGGGATCGCGCCCCTCACTGCCTGCCGCATCTACCAAATGCAGCAGCAACCGGCATCTGTCAATATGCCGAAGAAAATCATGCCCAAGACCTGCGCCCTCACTCGCACCCTCGATAATGCCTGGAATATCGGCCATAACAAAAGACTGCTCCTCCGCAACACGCACAACTCCCAAATTGGGAATCAGGGTTGTGAAGTGATAATTCGCGATCTTGGGACGCGCTGCCGATACCACCGACAGCAGCGTCGACTTGCCAACATTCGGAAAGCCGATTAGCCCCACGTCTGCCAGAAGCTTGAGCTCAAGTACAATATCAAGCGACTGTCCAGGCTGCCCAGGCTTGGCAAAGCGGGGGGCCTGTCGGGTTGGCGTCGCAAAATGGGTATTCCCCCAGCCGCCGTTTCCACCCTTTGCAGCCACAAACGGCGCATCATCCGATAAATCCTGAATGATCTGCCCCGTCGCCTGATCACGCAGCAGCGTACCGCGCGGCACACGGATGATCAGATCCGCGCCATCCTTGCCCTTCATACGCTTTCCCATACCATTCTCACCATCAGATGCAGCATATTTTTTCCGATAGCGGAAATCTAGCAAAGTAGAAAGATGATCGTCCACCTGAAAAATGACCGAGCCGCCGCGTCCGCCGTCGCCGCCATCCGGGCCGCCTGCAGCCACATACTTTTCCCGGTGAAAGCTGACTTTTCCATCGCCGCCCTTACCCGAGCTGATTCTAATCTTTGCAACATCAATAAACATAAAAACTCCTCCGTGTGGAAAACAAAAGCTCAGACCGATGGCCTGAGCTTTTGAACCAAAGGACCTGTTCGGAAAGCTTCCAGGCAGGTCTATTCTTCTCACCGGGATCCGGCGGCGGTTGTTTACTGCTCGTAAACAGACACACGCTTGCGGTCTTTACCAACACGCTCATAGCGAACGACACCGGTCACCTTTGCAAACAGGGTATCGTCAGAACCCCGGCCAACATTGATGCCCGGATGGATCTTTGTACCGCGCTGGCGAACAAGAATGTTCCCTGCGGGAACGGTCTGACCATCCGCACGCTTAACACCCAGACGCTTGGACTCCGAATCACGTCCATTTTTCGTCGAACCGACGCCTTTCTTATGGGCGAAGAATTGCAAACTAATTTTCAGCATGGCTGTACACCTCCATCACCTGAATAAACTCAGCATAATTTTCCTGCATTTCATTGTAGTGCATACGAAGTGACTCAAGCATGTCCTGCGCATCCTTACGCGCCTCAACCGGAAAGGAGAGACGAATATGCGTACCTTCCTGCTCAACCTCCGTATCAAACCCCAGCCCCCGAATATCCTCTAACAGAATATGGGTAAGCTGTATCGCGCTGGTAACCGCCGCACAGACAATATCCTCGCCTGCTTCCGCAAAGCCAGCGTGTCCCCGCAGATCGACAAAGGCAATCTGCCCATCCTCTGCGCGGCCAAAAAGGATTCTCGTCATTTACGCCTTGATCGTGCTGATCGTTACCTTTGTATAGGGCTGTCTGTGGCCCTGACGACGACGATATCCCTTTTTCGGCTTCATTTTAAAGATGTTAATCTTCTTTTTCTTGCCG
>CANPPM010000043.1 GCA_947575935.1 uncultured Butyricicoccus sp.
TTTTTTTTTTTTGGGGGGGCTTTAAATAATTTTATCGCAAACTGTGACGCGCCCCGCAACCCCGGGCCCTCTTCGTTAGAAAAGGGGAATATGGTGAACTTTAATAAGATGTGGGCGGTAACAGTGACAGAAGCATGCAGCCGCCCAGGATTTGGATACAGAGGGAACTGGGGGAGCTTGTCTGTCTGCATTGCATTATACAGGATTCATCGCCTGAAATGATGAGCAAATGATTTCGGATTCGTAAAGAAATTGTGAACAAAAAAGATGCATAGGACAGGTTTTGGAGAAGTTTGGATGTTTTTGTGGAACTTTTAGAAAAGGGATCCAACACTTAACCAGAATGGGGAGGGGCGGTACAGCTTCCGGGGAGGGACTGCGCGCCCCGGCTCCTTATGAATAGTCCTCCAGAAGGTGGGCAATGGCCTCTTCGTCGGGCAGGTCGATGCCGGCCTCGAGTGCCTCGCGGTCGGCGCGCGGAAGTGAGGAGACTTCGATCTCTGTCACCTCCATCGGAAAGCGTGCGCCCGCCCGGTAAATCGCAACCCGGCCTTCGACGATGCGCGCAGCGTATTTTGCCGCCGGTTCTGCCGGGGCGGAGACGGGCAGGGGCTCCGGTGCGTTCGCCTGTATCAGGGCATAAGAGGAAAGGCCGGTCAGCGCCGCAGCCAGCGGAAGCACAAGCAGTGCGCGGCGTCGGAAAAGAATCGATTGCGGCATGGTATCGCCTCCAGTTATTTTTCGGTATGGTGTTTTACAATCTGTTTCGCAGTTTCCGGGCGCCGGATGGAGGGGGCTTTGCCGCCGGCGCTTGGGGCAGCCTGGCACACCCGCTGAAAATGGAAGGGAAGCGCTGTCCCACACGCGTTCCCCGTCGGGAGGAGCTGGTATTGAAAAGACTGCGATAAAGGAAAGATGGACAAAAAACTGGAAATTATACCCTTTAAAATGAAAATAATGAGAAAATATGCCGCACGCTTCTTGCTTTTCCGACAAGCGTGTGATATAATTTTTTAAAATCTGCCATTTTAAGAGCCTGGTATGATCCTGCGGTATGCCGGCCGGAAAACCGGTCGGCAGGTAGCGGACGCAGGCGCAGGGCAGCTTCTGAAAGGAGCTATTGAAGATGGGCGATGCGCTTGTTTATCTACGTGAGCGTCAGGAAAACGGCGGCTATAACAAAATGCATGGGCTGCGCGTGCAGGCCGTGCGGGAGGGCTACGCCGAGGTATTGCTGCCGGCGAGCGGCGATCTTCTGAATCCGTTGGGAAACGTGCATGGCGGTGCGATCTATACCCTGTGCGACGTCGCGGCCGGGACGGCGGGCGCTTCACGCGGCCGGGTCGGCGTCACGTTGTCTGCCAGCATCAATTATTTGCGTCCAGGATACGCGGGGGAGGCGCTGACCGCTGTGACCCGTGAGATTCGGTATGGGCGTCAGACCGCGGTGTACGAAGTTACGGTGCGGCAGGGGGAAAGGCTGATTGCCACAGCGCTGTTTACGATGTATTATGCAGGGCCTTCGCAGGAGCATCCGGAATGACCGGCCGCGCCATTGTCCAGCCGCTGCTGGATTGGTATGCGGCCGGTCATCGCGACCTTCCTTGGCGGCGCACCCGCGACCCCTATTGCATCTGGGTGAGCGAAATTATGCTGCAGCAGACCCGTGTGGAAGCAGTACGCGGGTATTATGCGCGCTTTATGGAGGCGCTGCCCGATGTGCGGGCGCTGGCTGCGGCAGAGGAGGAGACCTGTCTTAAGCTCTGGGAGGGGCTGGGATATTATAGCCGCGTTCGTAATCTGCATCGTGCGGCTGTCATCATCTGTCAGGAATATGGGGGAAAGCTGCCCGGTTCCTATGAGGCGCTGCTCCGGCTGCCCGGCATTGGCGATTATACCGCCGGGGCCATTGCATCGATTGCTTTTGGGGAACGTGTTCCGGCTGTGGATGGGAATGTGCTGCGCGTGGTGACGCGGCTGACCGGGGATTTCCGTCCGGTGACTGACCCGAAGGTGCGGGCCGGGCTGCGCGCATGGACTGCGGAGGCGGTGCCTGCGGGCCAGGCGGGCGCTTTCAATCAGGCGATGATGGAGCTTGGCGCGATGGTCTGTGTCCCAAACGGCGCGCCACGGTGCGGCAGCTGCCCGCTTGCCCATCTGTGTGAGGCATGCCGGGCAGGGACGGCCGCCGCCCTACCGGTGAAGCAGGCCAAAAAGCCGCGCCGCATCGAGCCCCGTACCGTCTTTCTGATTTGCAGCGGGGATAGGACGGCCCTGCGCAGGCGGCCCGACCGCGGTCTGCTCGCAGGGTTATGGGAACTGCCCTCGGCGGAAGGGGCGCTGGATCCTGCGCAGGCCAAGGCGCAGTTGGCTGCGTGGGGGATTGGGGCAGCCCGTCTGCTTTCGCTCCGTCCGGCCAAACACATTTTTACGCATGTGGAGTGGCATATGACCGGCTATTATGCCGAGTGTGAGGCGCAGGCAGGCGGCTTTGTGTGGGTCGCGCCAGAGCAGCTGCGCGAGGCGTATGCGCTGCCGTCTGCGTTTCGCCCGTTTCTGGAGGTGCTTGGATGAAGCAGGAAATCGTTTACCATACGCTTCCGCCGCTGTTTGATGAGCGTTCGCGTGTGTTGATCCTGGGGACGATGCCGAGTCCAAAATCGCGAGAGGCCGGTTTTTATTACTTTCATCCGCAGAACCGGTTTTGGCCGGTGCTTTCTGCTGTGCTGGGCGAGCCGCTGCCTGAAACGATCGAAGGGCGGCGGGGACTGTGTCTGCGGCATGGCATTGCATTATGGGACGTGTTGGCCTCCTGCTCGATTGTGGGGGCGGCGGATGCCGCGATTCGCGACCCTGTGCCGAATGATATTTCTTGGCTGTTGGCGCAGGCAGATATCCGGGCGGTCTTTTGTACCGGCGCGAAGGCGCATGCACTGTATCAAAAGTTGATTTTTCCGGAAACTGGGATTCCGGCGGTACGTCTGCCCTCAACCAGTCCGGCCAACGCCGCATGGACGCTGTCGCGTCTGTTCGAAAAATACAACTTTATAAATGAATTTATTTAAGAGCGGGAACGCCGGAAAACCGCTCTTTTTGTTTGCTGAAAATATTTTCCTGACAAAAATCATATGATAATTGTTGATATTGCACGATGGGTATGGTAAAATATTGAAAAGACATCCGGTCAGTGGGAAAGGAGCGCGGCCGTTGAAAAAAAACTCGCTGCTGTACGAGCTGCTGGCAGGCGCACTGCTTGGCCTGCTGTTGGTTTTATTTCTATTTCTTTATTTCCCCCCATACGACTATTCCTACCAGCAAACTGCGGGCCGGCGCACGTTCGGTTCGGTGATGCAGACATTGTCGGATCCTTATTATCAGGCAGTGGACAATAAACTGCGCGCCATTGCCGAAAGCCGGGGTGATGTTCTGATATCAAGGGATCCCCGCCAGCGCGGGGACAAGCAGCTGGAACAAATCTTAGAGCTGATTGCGCAGCAGCCGGACGGCATTTTTGTCAGTGCGGTTGACTGGGGGCAGCTTGTCCCGGCGCTTCAGGCGGCGGAGGAGGCGGGCGTGCCGGTCATCGCGCTTGACGCCGCCCCGGATCTGGAGCGTGTTTCCGCCACGATTTCCACCGATCCTTGGGATGCCGGCCGTTTGTGTGCGTCTGATCTGATGATGCGGCTGCCGGGGGCACGGATACTTGTTCTGGATCAGCCGGGCAACCGATACTCGAATGCTTTTGTGCGTGGTTTTCGCGACGCGCTTACAGAGGAATACCGGATCGTGGGCGAGGGCGACGGCGGACGGCGTCTTGCTGCAGCGAGCCGGGCCTGCGGCAGCTTGCTGGAAGTGCATGGCGCGGTGGATGCTGTCGTTGCGATCAACGATCAGTCGGCAGTGGGCGCGCTGACAGCGCTTGAGTGGTATGGGCTGGATGGGCAGGTGCTGTTGTACGGGGTCGACGGTTCGCCGCAGGCGCGTTCTGCGGTACAGAAAGGGCTGATGGCCGGTACGGTGGCGCGCTATCCGTATGAGCTTGCCCAACTGGCAGGGGATGCGATGTATGCGCTGCTGGAGGACGGCGCGTTGGAAAAGACGTCGATGCATATTGGCGTTTCCATGATAACAGCCGCCAATATTGATGATTTTGAATTGACCAGCTGGCAGTAGCGGCCGCCTTGTTTGCCGCTGCGCAGTGTCCATGTTACAGAGGCCCGGCGGGCCGGACTGCCGCGGGGGCAATGCCCGCAGAGGGAAACCCACGGAAAGGAGGCGGCGGGAATGTACGAAAAAAAGACGCAGCGCATGCTGCTGAAAATGATGTCGGGCCTGAACCTGGTGATTATACTGTTTCTTTCCATGACCATTGGGGTAACCGCCGGGCGCATTGCTGAAAGCGGGCAGGCGCGCGCCTTCTTTGATCAAGTCGATGTGGTGCCCAACGCGCCGCGCGCCGCGCCGCTGCTGGCGGTTGTCCTGTTCCTGCTGATGGTGGGGGCGATGGCGTTGGTCCGGCGGGAGGGCGTGCCGTTGCTTCGGCAGCGGCTGCTGGTTGCGCTGACGTTGTTCCTGCTGGTTGCGCTGATGATCGTACTGCGCATGAGTTATGCCGGCGTGGTGCTGCTGGTGGCCGCCGAGCTGCTTGTTTTTTTCGAGTCGCGCCAGACGCAGACGATTTTTATTGGCGGGATGACCGTACTGTTTCTGTGCAGCGACTATGATCTGATCAGCCTGCAGCTGCCGATGGTTTCTTTTCAGGAATATCTGTTTTATTATAACACGAATACGGCAAACCTCCTGCTTTCTACCAAAAACGTCTTGATTTCCATTAATATGCTGCTGTTTATTATGATCATCGTACAGATGTCTCTGCAGCGTTCGGCCGAGCATGAAAAGGTGATCCGGCTGAACCGCGAGCTTGGCGAGGCCAATCAGCGCATTATGGCGTATGCCATTGAGAGCGAACGGAACGCCTTGGTTCAGGAGAGGAACCGGCTCGCACGGGAAATTCACGATTCCATCGGCCATACCCTGACCGGTATTTCGGCCGGATTGGATGCCTGCATGACCCTGGTCGATCATTCGCCCGAGCGAGTTAAGCAGCAGCTGGCTGTACTGGCCGACGTTTCGCGCAGCGGCCTGCGGGACGTCCGCCGTTCGGTGCACGCGCTTGAGGCCGAGCCGGAGGATCTCACGATTGCCGAGGCGGTGCGCAAGATGGTGCGGGACAGCCAGGCGGCCTCGGGCGTGCAGATCACGCTGGAAAGTGTGCTGGATGAGATTGAGTTGCAGATGGATGAGGCGGATACGGTGTATCGTATCGTGCAGGAAAGCATGACCAATGCGATCAAACACGGCCATGCAACCGGGATCCATGTCCGGATCAAACGGCAGGGGCGGTGGCTGGCCGTCTTGGTGCACGATAACGGAATCGGCTGTGAGGCGTTCCACAAGGGGTTTGGACTTCGGCATATGGAAAAACGGGTCGCCCTACTGGGCGGCAGCCTGCGGGTAAAGAGCCTTTGGGGCTTTACGGTTCGGGCGCGGCTGAATATCAGATGGAGGGATGAGAATGATCAAGGTATTGATAGCGGACGATCAGGAGCTGATCCGGCAGAGCCTGCAAATCGTACTGAGCGCATGTGAGGATATCGAGGTGGTTGCGACGGCCCGCAACGGCCGTGAGGTGCTCAGCGCTGTCCGCCGCACCTCCCCCGACGTCGTATTGATGGATATCCGCATGCCCGAAATGGACGGGATCCAGTGCACCAAGATTTTGAAGGAAAACGATCCCTCACTGCGCATCCTGGTACTGACCACCTTTGACGATGACCAGTTTGTGTATCAGGCGCTTAAGCACGGCGCGTGCGGCTACCTGCTCAAGGGCGTATCAATGGAGGAGCTTGCGGGCGCCGTCCGGACGGCGGCCAAAGGGGGCTCTATGATCCATCCAACGGTGGCTTCCAAGGTGCTTCGCCTGTTTGCACAGATGGCGCAGAGCGACCTGCGGATTGAGGTTGCCTCTGGGGGGGCTGAAGAGCTGGGGCGTACGGAGCGCAAGATTGTTGAGCAGGTGGGGCGCGGCTTGTCCAACCGTGAGATTGCACAGGTACTCAGCTTGTCTGAGGGGACCGTGCGTAATTATCTGAGTACGATTCTGGGGAAGCTGGGCCTGCGGGACCGTACACAGCTTGCTATCTGGTCGGTACAGACCGGGTTTGCCGCGGGTAAGCGGCTGCAGTTATGAGCGCCAGGCGTGCCGCGCTGTTGCTGACGGTGGTCTGTCTGGCAGCCGGTCTGCTGCTGGGGCTGGAGCATGAGGATGCTGTTTTGCGGCTCGGCGTATACGTCGGCAGCGATTGGGATGCGCCATACAGCGACTATTATGAGGTGGTAGATACTGCAATAGCGCGGTTTGAGGAAATGCATCCGGGCGTGCGGGTGGAATATGTCAGTGGAATCCGGCAGGAAGATTATTCTGAGTGGCTGGCTGCCCAGGCGTTGACCGGCAGTATGCCCGATGTTTTTTTCGTGCTGGATGCGGATTTTCAACGTTATATTTCAATGGGGGCGCTGGCCAGGCTGGACGGGCTGCTGGTTGCCGACCGGGAGGTTGAACAGGGAAAATACTATCCGGCTGCGTTTGAAGCTGGCCGGATGGGGGATGTCCTGTATGCGCTGCCTGTTCAGTGCTCGACCACGCTGATGTTTTATAACCGCAGTTTGCTTGCACGTGAGGGGATTGCTTTGCCTGGGCCGGATTGGACCTGGGACGATTTCTACACGATTTGCAAGCGGGTGACCCGTGCCGGCGGCAGCGAACAATATGGCTGCTATGATTACCGGTGGGAATATGCGGCGGCGTCCAACGGCGCGCTGGTGGTTGATAAAGCGGGTACAGAATGCTATTTCGAAGATCCGCGGCTGGAAGAGGCGGTGCGTTTTTGCCGGAGCTTGTACCGGCTGGGGGATGGGCATCCGGTTTCGGAGCAGGATTTTTTTGACGGCCGTACGGCTTTTCGCGTGATGAACGTGACTGGATATCGGATGATGCAGTACTATCCGTTCCGGCTGCTGGGGCAGCAGAATTTTGAGTGGGGGGGTCTGCCGATGCCGGCCGGTCCCCATGGCGGCAACGTTTCCTGTCTGGAAACACAGGTTGCGGCGATCCGCGCGCGCAGCATGCATAAAGCGTTGGCGTGGGAACTGCTCAAGCTTCTCAGCTATGACCAGCAGGTACAGAGCGTGCTGTACGAGGGTGCTGGCGGGACCACTGTGCTGCGCATTGATGAATGGGATCCCGCGCTGTATGAGGATGCGGCGGTCGAGCTGCGCTTGGACGCGCTGCAGCTCAGCCGTGTGATGGATCAGGCGGTCGAATTGCCTAAGTATGAGACTTACGGCCAGACACTGGCGATCGCAAATGAGCGCCTGCAGCCTGTTTTTTATGGGGATGCGGATGTTTCGGCAACACTGATGGCGCTGCAGCGGGAGGTCTTGGCGTACTTGAAAAGCTGACGGCGGCAGCGCCGTACAAACCGCTAAGCGAGCCGCCTGCGCGGCGTATGCCCTGCGGGGACGCCCCTCGCGGAGGGGGACGATTGTGCCGCAGGGCAGGCGGACGGCTTTCGGCCCATAAAATTTTTTGCGTCGAATCCGAAAATGCTCGAAAAGTATAATTTTCAGGAAATTTCCATCTGCGGTAATATATGACAATCCAAATGGGGCTGAAATCGATTTCATTACAGATGTCATATGAATTGTGGGAAAACACAGAGAAAAGGTTTGAAATAATTTCCAAATTGAGGGATTTTGCCTATTGAAAAAGCCGTAGAATCGGGTATAATGCAATCAGTAAAAGAAAATAACCACTGAAACAAATGAAACAAAACCGGGGAAGTTCATATGGAATATCCGCCGGACAACACAGAACAGTACGGTTAAAAACACAAATTCGGATTGCACAGGAGGTAAAAATCATGCTTTATGACGTGACCTTCCGGTGTGGTCATACAAGAATGGTGAACCTCATCGGACAGTATGAAGAGCGGCAGCGGAAAATGCTGCGCTACAACAATTTTGTGATCTGCCCGGATTGTCAGGCAGCGCACGCGGCGGTGCACAGCAAGCCGTCTGCCTCTGTATGGGGCGAGGCGGACAGGATGCGCCCCAGATATTAAATTGCCAGTTTCTCCTTTTCACGTATCTTCCATATAGCGAAAGGCTCTTGCGTGGGTTTCGTCTCCCCATGCAGGGGCCTTTCGCTTTGCTGTATACGCCCTCTGGATTCCTGCGTTTCGCGGTGCAGAAAAATTTACAAATTGCGTCTTGATGCGGGTTTCTTTACAAGGTATAGTATAAGTATACATTCGCCGCCGCCGGAAAGGAGCAGCATATGAACGCACTCAATTTTTTAAAGCACAAGTCAGAGGTCGTTTTTGTTTACGAAGATTACTCCGTCAGGCGCGCCATGGATGAGTTCCGGGTTTCCGGCTATACGGCGCTGCCCATCCTTTCGAGGGACGGGCGCTATACCGGTTCTATCACCGAGGGGGATTTCCTACGGTTTTTGCTCCGCTATGATCTCATTGATATGGCAGAGACCGAACAGATTGAGGTACGGGAGCTTCCTCGCCGGGTAGATAATCGGCCCATTTTGGTGGATGCACGGATGGAGGATTTGATGAACATCGTTATGCAGCAGAATTTTGTGCCGATGGTTGATGGACGGGGTGTGTTTATGGGGATTGTAACGCGCAGTGATATTTTGGGGTATTTCAGTAAACAGCTTTGTAAAAATACATAAGGGAATTGCCCGGCGGGAATCCGCCGGGTTTTTTTGCGGACTGTCATGATAAGGCGCCCGTGGGATCGGGCAGCAGCAGTGCGGCCAGTTCGGCGGGGAGCGGGGAACGGAAAGAGAGCGGCTCGCCTGTGATGGGCTGGCGGAGTGACAGGGAAAAAGCGTGTAGTGCGTGCCGGCCTGTGCCGGGCAGGTTGGGCGCGTACAGGAAATCGCCGGGAAGCGGGTGGCCGATGTGGGAGAAGTGGACCCGGATTTGGTGTGTGCGGCCGGTATCCAGCCAGATTCGCGCGAGTGAGCGGCCGTTTTGGCAGCATAGGCGGATAAAGTGGGTTACAGCTGGTTTACCGTCCGGCCGTACCTCTCGCCGGATTGTGGAGCCGGGAGCCCGGGCGATAGGGGCGTCGATCACGCCGGATGCGGGCAGTTTGCCCGTGCAGACGGCAAGGTATTCACGGTGGGGGGCGTTTGCTCGTTCAGAGAGCAGGCAGGCGGACAGCGGGTTTTTGGCCAGCAGCAGCAATCCGGAGGTGTTTTTGTCCAGCCGCCCGATGGCACGGAAGACGAATGGTTGGCCGCGCTGTGCATATAGGGCGGCTAGTGCATTGGCGACCGTGTGCGCCCGGTTTCCCTGCGATGGATGCACTGCCATCCCGGCAGGTTTGCAGATCACGAGTAGATCTTCGTCTTCATAGACGAGATCCAGGGGCGCTGGGATCGGGGCAATGACGCCGGTGGGTGCAGTTTCCCGCACACGGAGGGTCAGCATATCGCCCGCGTGGAGGCGGTCGGAGGTCCGCAGCGGTGCGCCGTTAACCGTCATACCGTCCGGTTCGTTCTTCAGATGGGTCAGCAAATGGCGCGACACGCCGCGTCCGCGCAGAAAGCGGTCTGCCCGGATACCGTCTATATTTGATTGAAAAGTCACTTCCCGCATGCTATGCCCCTCCCGAAAGTTGGTTGCTATAGTATATCATTTTTTCTGTTGTGCCGCAAGCGGGAAAGGGATATAATAGCAGTAGAGTGCGTTTGAACTTGGGCAATTTGCAGATGCGCTCTGGGGACTGTTCTCATCCGGCAATGATACGGATTTTCGGGCGGCGGATTGCCTTGTAACCGGCAAAACCCGATGGAGAGACGTGCGTTTGGAATTGTATGAACAGGCCCTAGTATCAGGCGCGGGGAACGCCCTGTGAAAAGGAGATGTTTGTTTGAATCGTGTGGAGGATCTGCTCCGCCTGTGCCGGGCGCCGGGCGTCGCCGGTTTTGAGCAGCCTGCCGCGCAGGTGGCTGCGGAGCTGCTGCAGCCATGGTGCGACAGCGTGGAAACCGACCCGCTTGGTTCGGTGCTGGGGATTCGGCGGTGCGGCAGGGAAGGTGCGAAGACGGTACTGCTCGATGCGCACATTGACCAGATCGGATTTTTGGTCACCGAGGTGTTGGACGGCGGCTTTTTGCGGTTTGTTCCGGTTGGCGGGGTCGACCCGCGGATGTTGCTGGGATGTGAGGTTGAAATTCTGACAGAGCCTTCGGTTTTTGGTGTGATTTCATGTACTCCGCCCCACCTGCTGAAAGCGGGGGAGGAAAAGAAAAGTATCCCTGTTCACAAGATGCTGATTGACACCGGTCTACGGGATGCGCGCGCCGTGATCCCGGTGGGCACGCCCGTCGTTTTTGCGGAACAACCGGTACAGCTGACGCCGGAGTCGGTCACTGGAAAGTGTTTGGATGACCGTGCCGGGGTGTTTGCGATCCTGCAGGCAGTAGAACGGCTGCACGACACGCCGCTGGCCGTCGATCTTGCCGTGCTGTTCAGCGTGCAGGAGGAGGTGACCGCATTAGGGGCAATGACCGGCGCGTTCCGGGTCCGGCCGGACTTCGCGGTTGCAGTGGATGTCAGTCACGCAAAAACGCCCGATGCCCCTGCCGGCAGTACCTTTGCCTATGGCGGCGGGGTGATGATCGGCATGGGGCCGAACTTCCATACGCCCCTGACCCGTTCGCTCATCCGAACGGCCAAGGCAGAGGGAATGGAGTATCAGCTCGAGGTGATGGAGGGCAATACGGGTACCAATGCCTGGGAAATGCAGATTGCTGCAGCCGGTACGGCGATGGCGCTGCTTTCGATTCCGCTGCGGTATATGCATACGCCGATCGAGAGCGTCCTGCTGTCTGATGTGGATTCGGTGAGCGGGCTTTTGTATCATTTTCTGCGCCGGTTCGAGGGGGAGGTGCGTCTGTAATGCTGGCATATTTGGAAGAGCTCTGCGCGCTTGACGGCCCAAGCGGCTGTGAGGACCGTGTACGCAGTTATATCCGGGATAAGGCCGCCCCCTTTGCCGACCGGATGCTGGAAGATCCGATTGGCAATCTGATGGTGCTGCGGCGCGGCAAGCGGCCGTGTGAAAAGCCGCTGATGCTGTGTGCCCATATGGATGAAGTCGGCGTGATTGTCAAGCGTATCACCGATGAGGGAATGATCCGGTTTGGTTTTGTCGGTGGGGTCGATCCCCGTGTGGTCATTGGGCGGCGGATTCGCTTCACCAACGGCGTGCGCGGCGTAGTCGGCATCAAAGCGGTGCATCTGACTACGGCAGAAGAACGTGGTACGATGCCAAAGGCGGGGGATCTGTATATCGATATTGGCGCGTCTGGACAGAAGCAGGCCGAGTCCCGGCTGCCGGTCGGGGAGTATGGCACGTTTGATGTGGAAAACCGTTGTTTTGGCGACGGTTTGTTCAAGGCCAAAGCGATCGATGACCGGATTGGCTGTGCGGTGCTGCTGACGCTGCTGCAGGAGACCCCTCCGGCCGATACCTGGTTTTGCTTCACGGTGCAGGAAGAAGTAGGGCTGCGCGGTGCTGCGACTGCGGCATTCCGGATTCAGCCGGGCTTCTGCCTGGTGGTTGAGGGGACGACTGCCGCGGATTTGGCGGAGGCGCCCGGTCATAAGCAGGTTTGCAGCCTGCGCGGCGGCGCGGTGCTGCCGTTTATGGATCGGGGTACGATCTACGATCGGGAACTGTTCGAGCTGCTGCGAAGCGCGGCCAGGGAACGGGGGATGCGCTGGCAGACCAAGCATATGATTGCTGGGGGGACGGATGCGGGGCGCATCCATAAGCTGCTTGCGGGGGTGCGGACGGCAGGCATCGCCGTGCCGGTGCGGTATATCCATTCCCCGGTCAGTGTTGCGGCCCTGCAGGATATGGAAGATGTGCTGGCGCTCAGCCGCGCGTTTTTAGAGAGCTTTGGAGGTCAGGATGAGCAAGGTTGTTGAGTATTATCAGCAGCTGTCGCGGGCGTTTGGCCCATCGGGCAGAGAGGATGCCGTACGTGAGCTGCTTGGCGGATTGGCTGCGGAGTTCTGCGACGATATCACCACCGATGCATTGGGCAATCTGATTTGCCATAAGCGCGGTACCGGCAGGCGTGTGGCCGCGGCTGCGCATATGGATTCAACCGGCGTCGCCGCCACGTATGTAGATGATAAGGGCTTTATCCGTTTTGGCGCGGTCGGCGGGTTGTTCAAAGGGGATCTGATCAATATCCAGGTCCGGTTTGAAAATGGGACGCGCGGCGTGATCTCCTATGAGGAGAAGACTCCGTTTCGGGATCTTGCGCTTGAACATCTGTTCATTGATATTGGCGCAGGGAGCCGGGAACAGGCAGAGGAGCGGGTTCAGGCCGGGGATTTTGCGGTTTTTGAAGCGCCGGCATTCGAACAGGATGGTATTTTGTGCGGTCCGTACCTGGATAACCGCATTGGCTGTGTTGCGCTGCTGCTTGCAATGGAATCCCTGCCCGAAACGGCTGAAA
>CANPPM010000044.1 GCA_947575935.1 uncultured Butyricicoccus sp.
ACGATGAGTTCCGCCATATAGCAGAATAATTGAGCGCAATTCCCCTATGGTTAGGGCGCCGCTGACTGTCCCCTTAACCTAAAACAATTCCGTTGGCTTGTTTTCCTTATATAACGTCAATATCATCGTTGATTGAAGAATTAGAAGAAGCTATGGGAGAATGAAGATGGATACTGGCCGCCTAAATACTTTTGATGCTTTTCTAGAAGTAGAATGCAGACTATGTATATGAAGTTGGGGTAGATGGGTTAATAAATGCATCTGATTTCCCTGACAAAAGTACGAAGCGTGGAGATGGGGATAAAGTCGTTGCGCCTAGTGCAGGCCGGCTGTTATACGGATGGCCTTAACGACGGAGGGGTGTGAATCAATATGATTCTAGGTAGAGCAAACGTGGAGATCCTGCGGAAAGATATCGCAAGCGTGCGGCGGTGCATTTTGTCAGCAAAGGTTTGCGGCAGATGGCGCGCTAACGATTTCCGGGCTGGTTTCGGATATCTGTAGTGGTCAAAAATTAGGCGAATTGTTCGGAGATCTCGAATGCTTCATCCAGTTTGCAGTACAAGAAAAACTGAGAAAGGAACATGATATACCACACTCCGAGGATTGGAAAGGGCAGCAGCGTCCACGGTGCGAACAGTATAAACACCATAAGGTACGTCAGCTGGAGTATCCCCGTGCCCAGTACCCGCCAAAAATACATCACGAAGAACAGCAAAGCATTTTTTAGCCGGATGGTGTTGGATTGATGGAACAATATCAGCTGTGGCCAGAACAAATTGTTGACGCACAGAAACAGCAGCAGGCCAAACAAATATATTGTGACCGTCCCGAAGCCTGGGGGGGTGGAGGCCCACCAAAACAGCATCCCCATAAAAGTGTACAGTCCGGCACACATCCCGAACACAGCGCCGGGAAGCAGGCTCTCTTTCCAGTTCTGCGCCCATGCACGCTTATAATTTTCCCACCATGGACGGGGGTCGTTCCGCAGGCCGCGTAGGATAGCGTCATACAGCCCCGCAAGGAAGGGGCCGAAGATTGCTCCGCCCACAAAGGAAAGGGGAAACAGCAGCAGTACGCTTGAGGACACAGCTGCGTAAAAGATGCCCGCCGCAAGAGGGACTGCGCCTGCCAGTGTCAGCAGATCGGCCATAAACCACCGGCTGAAGTTGTCAGACAGATGTTGTTTGTAGCGATCGAAGCCGGTCGGTGGAGTATGTTCGTTATATGGTTCATCTGGTACAAAGAATCCCATTTGTTACACCTCTTTTTGTGCCGCATAGTGGCTGTGCTTTAAAAAATCGGCGAGGTATTCCGTTTCACTGCCGTCAAAGCTGTCCAGGCAGGAAACCTCTATGCATACGGCGAAGTTTCCGCAGATGCCAAACGCGGAAGCGCCGCGTGCATATGGATTGTCCTCTGACTGATAGGTGTATTCCAGAATTGTGTATGCCGCTTCGTTACAGGTTTCCGTATTCTGCACAGTGACCAAGTAGTTTTCATGTGCAAGGCGGATCCAATCATTCATGTATTTTTCGGCATCCTCGGGTGACTTCTGCTCAGTGACGAGCACTGCCATCTGTGCGTCATAGAGGTTTGCCTCCTCGCCTTCCGCGTTGATGAAGTCATGTGGTTCGCCGGCCGCCCAAAGGGCATAATACATCCTGCTTGCGGCGATCGCGTCGTTGGTATCCCGCAGGGTCAGCCCGTTTTCCATCGGTTCAACGCCGAGAATACCGCCGATGGCCGTCCAGTTTTCGCCCCAAGGAGTACCGTCTGCCGCCACTTCGGGGGCGTCCTGCCCATAGCAGCCGGTGAGCAGCAGCGCGAGTACGCAGAGCGCGGCAATCAAATGCTTCTTTTTCATATGGATGCTCCTTCCGTCAACCGGGCCCACAGGAGATCGCAGCCCTCGGGATATGCTGTGGTTTGCTCTGTCCGGAAGCCGCGCCGGGCAAGATACAGCCCGGAAGTCAGTTCGCGGCTGCTGCCGGTTACGGTGCGGCCAATCACTGGATAAGAATAGTCCTTCAGCGCAAAACGGATGAGAACTGGGCATTGCGTCCATGCCAGATACATACCTTCAGCGGAGCAGATGTCTTCCTGCGGGAGGGAACCATCGAGACGGCGCAGGGCGTGATATTCTTTTTGGAACTGTTCTGGATTTTCCAGCAAAAAGAAATGGCTTTCACACGCTAAGATATCGCCCATCAGGGAGGCTGCTGCCGCTGTTGCAACCGATGTGTCCGTATGGGAAACTGTATATTGATGGAGCTTTACAAGTACTTTGCCGTCTCCGTTCAGGTCTTCCCCCAGGGCGGCAAAGCCCTGTTCCAGTCCGGCGGCGGTGTCCTCCGGCAGGGAATTGCTACCCACATAAGCGACCTGATAATCCGGCAGGGGCGTTCCCAGCCCCAGCGCACTCCAAAGCAGGTTTCCGGCGATCGCCAGCGCCGCAACGCTGAAAGCGACATGCCACTTGTGGTAATCCCACCAGTTCTTCCGCTTTTGCGCCGGCGTCAGTATCAGCGGCGGCTCTGGATTCTCGTCCTGGTGCAGCCATCGTAAATATGCGCTTGCCATCGTCAATCCCCCCCGACCGGTTCTAGGGTGGTCCCGCCTGCGGCGTAGGTCACGGGCAGGCAGATCAGGGCGGGAATGTTGGAACGGTCCTTTGTTAGAAGGAAATCCACACAGGTTTGGGCGATTTTTTTGACTGGCTGGATAATGGTTGAGCAATATGGCGTTCCGGTACCATAATGCCGGATGCCGTCAAAGCCAATCACCTGTACATCCTCCGGGATGCGGACGCCCATTTCGTTTAGGAGCGTCAAAATTTGGCACGCAAGCAGATCGGTAGAACAAAAGATACCGTCGATATCCAGCTTCCCGTCGTGTGTCCTATGGGAAAGGAAAAATTCCCGGAACAATCCAAAATCCTGCCCGTCGTCCAGTTCCAGCGCATCAAAGGGGATCTTGCGGGACTGACAGAGCGCCTTGAAGCCGTTCCCGCGCTTGTCGGTCTCGCTGGAATTTGCTGAGCCGGTGCGCAGAAATACCGGATGGCGGCAGCCCAGTTCAAGCAGTTTTTCCGCCGCCATACGTCCGCCGCCATAATTATCCGATGTGACACAGGGGACGTTGGGACTGAAAAAACGGTCGATGCTGACAAAGGGAAGGCTTTCATCGACCTCTAAGGCGTTATAGGTCAGACCGATGATGCCGTCTACCCGGTTCTGCTGAACCATCTGTATACATTGCTGCTCTACATCGGGGCGGGATGCGGTTACATACAGCAGCATCCGGTAATCCCTTTGCAGGAGCGCGCTGCATATATGCTGCGCCAGGGCGGAGAAGAACGGGTGGTCCACGCCTGGCAGGATGAGTGCGACGGTATAGGTTTTGCTGGCGCGCATCCCGCGGGCGTACTGATTGACCTGGTACCCAAGCTTCTGCGCAGCTGCCTCTACCTTGACCCGGTAGCTTTCCCCTACGGCGATCCCGTTAAATACTTTGGAAACCGTGCCCAGCGCCACGCCTGCTTCTTTGGCGACATCTTTCATGGTCGGTTGGCTGCTTTTCATGGTATCCTCCTTTGTGAAACATTTCATGTGCCGCCTCTTTTTCTTCACGCATGCGGCGTTTTTCTGTTTGTTTTCTTGTTCTTATCATAACAGAAAGGAGGTCTGCTTGTAAAGCGTTATTTCATGAAATTTTTATGAAACAATACATTTCGGTTTTATAAACAAAAATTAAATAAAAAAATTATTCATAATGATGAAATGAAAGGTTTCACAACAAAAAGTGGTTGTAAATCTTGACAGAGGGATTGACGGGTGATAATATGGGGATATAAAAAATAACGATTCATAAGGAAAATATCTTAAAATATATCTGTATATTATATGTGTGAATCGTTATATAGGTTTATCCTTGGAAAACTGTATCAAAAAACGAGAGGGGGAGAAGAAAAGGAATGAAACCTTTCATAACCGGGCGAATTTATTTTTTAAGGATGTGAATTACATGAGAAACAAGAATACAAATGCTCAGGGTGGTACCGCTGTCGTGAAACGGCGCTACACAAAATCGTTGGGGCAGCGCATGAAAGATAACTGGCAGCTTTACGCGCTGTTGGCCATCCCAGTGCTGCTGACGATTGTGTACAAGTACATCCCCATGTACGGTATCCAGATTGCCTTCCGCGATTTTGACCCCAGTCTTGGCTTTACCCAAAGCAAATGGGTCGGACTGCAATGGTTTGAGCGGTTCTTTACGTCGCCAAACTTTGGGCGCATGATGAAAAACACCGTCCTCATCGCCCTGTACAGCCTGCTGTGGAGCTTCCCGATCCCAATTATCCTGTCTTTGATTATCAATCAGGTGCGTTTTGCTCGGTTCAGGCGGGTCGTGCAGACGGTCCTTTACGCGCCGCATTTTATTTCTGTGATGGTCATCTGTGGTATGATTAAGATTTTCCTCAGCCCGACCGGCGGCCTGCTGAATCTGCTGCTCGGCACGCAGATTGACTTTCTGACGCAATCCAATGCATTTCGCACTATTTACATTGCTTCCGGCATCTGGCAGGACGCAGGCTGGGGCTGCATCATCTACCTCGCAACCCTTGCTAATGTGGATACCAGCCTTTATGAGGCGGCAAAAATCGACGGCGCGTCTGTGTTTCAGCGTATTTTGCATATTGACATTCCAGAGCTGCTGCCAATGGCGGTCCTGAATCTAATCATGGCGGCAGGCGGCCTGATGAACGTCGGCTTTGAAAAGGTCTGGCTGCTGCAAACCGACCTGAACAAGGCGACTTCGGATGTGATTGCGGTTTATGTGTACCAGCTTGGCATTGAGCAGGGCAAGTATAGCTATTCCACGGCGGTGGGCTTATTTAATACGGTGATCAATATCCTGCTGCTTATAATCGTCAATAAGGTCGCGTCCAAAGTCTCGGACGTTGAATTCGTATAAAGGAGGGCTGCAAATATGGCAAACAAAAATTCCGTGAAGGTCAAAAAGGGCCCCGGGCTGTCCGATAAAACCAGTGATGCAGTCCTTGTGGCCATTTGTACGATCGTGCTGCTGATCGTAGCCTATCCGCTCTATTATGTCCTTGTGGCGTCCTTTTCCGATCCTTACGCGGTATATGCAGGCAAGACTTTCCTGCTGCCAAGCGGTTTCACCCTGGACGGCTATAAGGCGGTTTTTGCCGACCCGGATATCGTCAGCGGCTTTTTAAACTCCGTCAAATATACTGTTATTGGTACGATTTTTTCGGTGGTTATGCTCTACATTACCGCCTATCCGCTGTCTGACGATAAGCTTCCCGGCCGCAAATGGATCAGCTTGTTCTTTGTCGTTACCATGTATTTTGGCGGCGGCATGATCCCGACCTACCTGGTGGTCAAGCAGACTGGATTGATCGGTAATATGTGGTCGCTGTTCCTCCCTGGCGGCGTAGCGGTCGGTAATATGATTATTGTCCGCAATTATTTTAAAAACAGCATTCCCCGCTCGCTGATTGAGGCATCTGAAATTGATGGGTGTTCCAAGCTACGCTCCTTTATCAATGTGATTATCCCGCTGTCTATGCCGATTATGGCGGTTATGGCGGTGTTCAGTATGGTTGCTTACTGGAACGATTGGTTTACCGCTATGATTTACCTTGGCGGCAAGGGGCAGCCGCTTCCGCTTGTGCTGCGCGGTATTCTGCTGAAAAGCGCAGCCAGCCAGGAGCAGGCGGCGATGGTTTCCGGCGGCTTTGCGGAGCTGAACAAAATGACCGAGATGATTAAATTCTGTTCTATGATCGTTGCGGCGCTGCCTATGCTGATTGCGTATCCTTATGTGCAGAAATACTTTGAAAAGGGCTTTATGGCGGGCGCAGTCAAGGGCTGACGGACTGCTTGTCTCATCGGAAAAGGGCAGGCCGAAACACACAGTGTTTTGACGGAATCAACACTTGACGGCTGCATTATGAGAATCTATGATAGGAAAAGGAGCATTGTTATGCGGAAAAGCATGAAATACACCATTGCCCTTGCGCTCTCGTCCGTGGCGCTGCTCGGCGGCTGTGCGGGCGGGGCGGGCGAGAATCCGAACGACGGCACAAGGAATGAAAACATAGAGCAGACGGAATTCCATATTGTCAGCGGTATTTCGGCGCTGTCTGCGGGTTATGACGGCAACCCGATTCTGAACCGGCTTATGGATAATGCCGGCATACAGATCAATTGGGAAACCATGTCGGATTCGCTGGGCGAACAGGTTAACATCCGTATCACCGGTGGCAACCTGCCGGACGCGTTTCAGGCGGTCGGCTTCTCGAATTATGATATTGGGAGGCACGGACACAGTGGAACCTTTCTCGACCTGACCCCATATCTGACCCCTGAGATTATGCCGAACCTATGCGCGATTTTGGAGGAAAACCCTAAGATTCGGGCTGCTATTACACAGGCGGACGGCATGATTTACGGCTTGCCAGCCGCTGAAATGATGGGGACTGCTGCGACCGGCGCGGAGGAAGATTATTCCATTCATTCCATTCAGCAATTTTCGATGATTAACAAACGGTGGCTGGACGATCTCGGGCTTCCGGTTCCTGAAACCGTGGAGGAGCTAAAAACCGCGCTTCAGGCATTCAGGGATAACGATATGGCGCACCGGATTTACGGCGCGGATCCCGGCAGTACAATACCGATGTCCTTTGGCTTTGACGAATGGTGCTGGGGGCAGAATATCTTTTATGCGCCCTTTGGGCTGACCAATTGGAGCGACGTGTGTATGGATCTGCGTCTGACCAAGGAGAAGGAGGTCGTGTTCGATTCGGTCAGCGACGAGTACCGAGACGCGGTTACCTATTACCATGACTGGTATGCGGAAGGCTTGATCGATATTGAAGTATTCAGCCACGATTCCAACCAGTACCTTGCCAAGTGCGCACAGGGTTACGTCGGTGTCGCGACATGGTGGGAGATTAACGAACTGATGGGCGCTCATGCAGAAGATTACGTCTATCTGCCTCCGCTGAAGGGTCCGGATGGCAAATGCGTCGTTACACTGAAATCGGCGGGATCTGCCGTCACTTCCGGTCAGCTTTGCATTACAAGGGATTGTAAAAGCCCTATCAATTTGCTGCGGTTTTACGACCAGTGGTATGACGGTGAAATTGTTATGCAGCTGTCTTACGGCCCCATTGGAGTTTACTTCAGGGAAGAGAAAGACGCGGACGGGATGTACGTGACCATCTCGGAGGAGGAGGCGCGTGAGAAATACGGAAAGTCTCTCGGCGAGCTAAAAAGCACTTTTCAGGTGCTTGATGGTCCTAAGCTAATCCTCTCGGATTATTATACCAGTGTGTTCCACATGGAAGATCGTGCGCTGCAACGCCTAAACGACCTGGAAAATTTCTGGTTCAACTATGTAGAGGATAAGACCTTTTATCCGGTCGATTGCGTTCTCACATCGCAGGAATTAGACGTTCTCGACCAGTACCGCACTGACTTTGAAGGCTATGTCAAAGAACGTGAGGCGCTGTGGCTCCGTGACGGCGGCCCTACGGACGCGGAATGGGAGGCGTACAAAACGGAGCTGTCCGAAAAGTATCATATGGATGAAATCCTGCAAGTCTATAAGGCTGCTTATGAACGCTATGCCGCAGTTGTATAACAATTTATTTCAAATGCAGCAGGTAAGAGGGACGGCAATGCGCCGCCCCTGCCATAAAACGGAAGGGCTATCGTGCATTCCAGATCGTGAATGCCGCCTGCTCGAAGAAAAAACCCCAGGCTCCGTCGAGTCAGCAATAAAGTGTTTCTGCGGCTTTCTCAAAAAGATGATGGGTGTCCAGAGGGCAGGGAGGAAACGGAAGAAAGGTAGTTTTCAGGAGGAATCTGAATATGATAAGTGAAGCATTGAAAAAAGCGCGGGAGTTTGAGGACCAGTACGGCCCCCGCATCCCGAATTGTGAACGGCCTGCATACCACGTGACCCCGACCATCGGATGGATGAATGATCCGAACGGTTTTTCGGTTTATAAAGGGGAATATCATTTGTTTTATCAGTATCATCCGTACTCCAATGAGTGGGGGCCAATGCACTGGGGCCATGTGAAAACAAAGGATTTCCTGCACTGGGAGAGGCTCCCGGCGGCGCTTGCGCCTGACGCAGATTATGACAAAGCGGGCTGTTTTTCGGGCAGTGCGGTTGAGCTGCCCGATGGGCGGCAGCTGCTCATGTACACCGGTGTGCAGCGCGGGCATACTCCGGATGGATTCATTCAGGATATCCAGGCCCAGTGCATTGCGATCGGTGACGGGGTGGACTTCGACAAAACCGAGGAAAACCCGGTCTTGAATGGTAAGGATTTGCCGCAGGGCGGTAGTAGCGTCGATTTTCGGGATCCTAAGCTCTGGCAGGAGCCGGACGGTACCTATTACGCCGTAATTGGCAACCGGGCGGCGGACGGCAGCGGAGCCATCTTGCTGTACCGCAGCGCCGACTGCAAAAAATGGGATTTTGTGCACACGCTTGACCGCAGCCGAAACCAATTCGGGAAAATGTGGGAATGTCCGGATTTCTTTCCGCTCGATGGCAGGCATCTCCTGCTGACCAGCCCGCAGGAAATGCCTCCCGTAGGGCTGGAATTCCACGCGGGCAATGGCGCCATCTGTCTGATTGGCGATTACGACCCCCGGCAAAAGGGCTTTACGCGCCAGTTTGTGCAGGCGATTGACTACGGCCTCGATTTTTATGCGCCGCAAACGCTTCTGACCCCCGACGGCCGTCGCGTGATGATCGCATGGATGCAGAATTGGAACACGGTTGGCGCAAAACCGCACCATTGCCGTTGGTTTGGACAGACGACAATCCCGCGCGAACTGTCAGTGAGGGACGGCAGGCTTTATCAAAGCCCGGTGCGTGAGCTGGAAGCGGTGCGCGGTCAATGCGTGATGCACCATAATATCCCGGTCGGCGGCGAGGTAAACCTGCCGGGGATTCAAGGTCGGGTGCTGGATATGACCGTTACGGTCCGTCCCACCGGGGAGGACTATTATCGCTGGTTCCGCGTGCGTGTGGCAAAGGACGGGGAGCATGAGACGAGCATCCGCTACTGTCCCAGTCAGAGCACCGTCAAGATCGACCGTACCCGCAGCGGCTTGCCGTATGATATCGTTCATACCCGCAGCTTTTTGGTGCGGCCTCGGGACGGGGAAATTAAAATGCGTATCTTGCTTGATCGGTTCAGCTTGGAAATTTTTATGAACGACGGCGAACAGGCGGCAAGCACGGTCATTTATACCCCGCAGACGGCGGATGCGATTACATTTGAAGCAGGTGGTTCGGCACTGATCGATGTGGAAAAATACGAGTTGGATTTTGAGGACAACGAGGCATAAAACGGATGGGAAATAAAAAATTTGACGTGCTGGCACTTGGCGAGCTGCTGATCGATTTTACTGAAGGCGGGGGGAGCGCGCAGGGCAACCCGTTGTTTGAAGCCAATCCGGGAGGGGCCCCTTGCAATGTACTGGCGATGCTGAAAAAGCTGGGACGGGAATGCGCCTTCTGTGGAAAGGTCGGGGACGATCTCTTTGGCCGCCAGCTGCGGGATGCCGTCCGGTCGCTGGGCATTGATACGCGGTCGCTGGTCATGGATCCGGTTTATCACACAACGCTCGCTTTCGTGAAGAACGCGCCGGACGGAGACCGGGAATTTTCGTTTTACCGCCGCAGCTGCGCGGATGTGCAGCTTACTGCAGAGGAGGTCACCCAAATGCCCGACGCAGCGTGTTTCCACTTCGGGGGCCTCTCCCTGACCGAAGAACCGGTCCGCAGCGCGACCCGCCAAGCGGTCAGCGCCGTCAGGCAAAAGGGGCTTCTGATTTCCTTTGACCCCAACCTTCGCCCTGCCTTGTGGAGCAGTGCAATGCTTGCTAAGGAGCAGATCACATGGGGGCTTTCCCAGTGTGATATTGCGAAAATCGCGGATAACGAGGTCGAATTTCTGACCGGAAAAACCGATCTTATGAAGGGCGCAGCCATTCTGCGGGAGCGTTTCCCGAATATCCGTCTGCTGTGTGTGACCGCAGGGGCGGCGGGCAGCTATGCGCACTGGCGGGAAGTAAGCGTGTTCCAGCCCGCGTTCCTGCTGGGCGGCACGGTTGAGACTACCGGCGCAGGCGATACCTTCTGCGCTTGCATGATTGACTTTGCTGTGGAGTATGGGCTCGACAGCTTGACCGAAGCAGGCCTGACGCAGATGCTCCGCTTTGCAAACGCTGCGGCTTATCTTGTGACCACAAAGAAAGGCGCGATCTGTTCCATGCCCGAGCGGGAGCAGATCGAAGAATTGCTGTGCAGCTGAAATTGTGAGGTATGGCGCGGACATGCCGCGTTTGAAAAATTCCTGTGCAGTTTGCCGGCTGCAATTTTTAAATGGATCATCCGGAAACGAGGAGGCCGCTGCTGACGAAAGCCAGCGTGGTCTCCGCTTTTTTGTCTTTATGAAGTCTCGCATTATGAATTTAAGGTGGTTTACCGCGAACAAGGTGATAGAAAATATGATGTCATGAGCGAAGCCGGAGCAGCGGAAAATGGGCGCGCCAACATCCGGCAGCGGTAGGCAGAGGGCATTGCGGCGGCAAAGACCCAGGAAGTCCGGCTTGGCCGGCCGCTCAAACTGCTCTCTGCGGATTATCACAGTCTCTAGTAACGCTGGAAAGCCGGGAGGCTCACGGGTACGGCAGCAGCCAAAGCATGCGGAATGCCGTTTTCAATGTTCCGATACCTGACGAAAATCTGCAAGGAAGCCAAATTACTGTCGCTATAACTGCTTTAAAGAATAGATCTATATTTCTGAAATATAGTATTTCCCCAAAATTGTTGAAAAGCCTTGCAGATCGACGTTTTTTATGCTATTCTATTTATATATAAATAGGTGTCATATCAGTAGGAATATACGCAGTCCTGCAGTGAAAGAGGAAGAGAAGATACAGTTTGATAAGCTGCCAATATTGATTGAAAAACAAAGAGGAATATAGGTAACGTGAAAAAACGGCTGTTATCCATGTTTTGTCGGTCATGTATGTGCCGACCATATTTTTGACAAAAGCGTTGGCGGAATTCGCCGTCGCCGACGGGGTTAATCAAGGGCAAGTCTAGGCGCCGTTTGAAACATGGAAATATGCACGATGGCGAGGAATTTTTTCGCCAGACAAACACAATTTTTCGCAGGAATACGGGATGTATTTCAAGAAAAATTGGGGAAGTATGGCGGAAAAAGGACCGTTGTTTGGGCGTATTGACATTTTTTAAACAAGCCCTAATAGTCGAGCGTACAATTTTCTGCGGGAACGGTTATGATGCATGGCAAACCGTTTCTTTTCTGCACCGTGCGGCAAATGCTTTGGCAATCACTGGAACGCTTCTGTTTTTGGATGTATGAGGTGACGCCTATAATGCCGGCGCCGTGCAGCGGGCCGTTTCAAACGGTATATTCAGCGGCAAGTTTGCGGCGGCTTTTTGTCCGGACACGGATTGTACCCGCGCTCAAATCGTTGTTTTTCTGTGCCGGGCACAGTTATAACAGTACGTCAACGCACAAGAAGGGAGGGAAAGTAGAATCCGTCGGAGCATAAATATTTGTGCAAAACAAACAAAAAAACCTGTATTTGACAGTCTTTGCAAATGGATCCTACGGAATCTGCTCGGGCTGCGGGCTGTTGAATCACAACGACGAAAGGTAGGTCAAAGTATGAAACGTTTACGAAAATTGCGCGCATTCCTATCTGCCGCCTTAGCGCTGTCCCTGATGACGGCGGTCAGCGCCCCAGCCAATGCATTCGATGTAGGAAAAGCGTCCCGTCAAGCCGTCGCGGCAGGCTACGACCAGGCCGGTGTAATCGACGAAAACGGCGCGCTCTGGATGTGGGGGAACAACAGCTGTGGACAGTTGGGGAGCGGCGGTACGGAAAGCTCGAACATTCCAGTTAAAATCCTTGACGGCGTCCTTTCGGTCAGTGCCGGAGGCTATGGGCAAGGCAATATGATACGGACCCGGACGACCGCCGCTATTCGCTCGGATGGCAGCCTGTGGACCTGGGGCGTTGCAGACAGCGAGGCGACGCTGAACGCATTGGGAACCGGCGGCAGCGGGAACGCTTCGGTTGAGATCGAATCGGCTAATGGACCCGCGCGGGTTGCCATTCAAACGAAGCCGACTAAGATTTTAGATAACGTCGCCTCGGTCAGCGTAGGCGGTTGGTGCGCACTGGCGATCCAAAAGGATGGTTCTCTTTGGGCCTGGGGCAACATGGGCGACAGCGCTGGCAGCTTTGATTCCAGCGTGCCGGTCAAGGTCATGGATGGTGTCGCTTCTGCCTGCGCGGGGCCTCAATGTGCCGCAGCGGTCAAAACCGACGGCTCCTTATGGCTTTGGGGCTATGACATGATGGTGGACGATGGATTGCCGATTTCCGCGAATCCCGCGAAAGTGATGGACGGCGTTGCGGAAGTCAGCATTGGATGCACCTCCGATTCGGGAGGCTATGCCTATATTGCAGCCGTGAAGACCGACGGCTCGCTGTG
>CANPPM010000045.1 GCA_947575935.1 uncultured Butyricicoccus sp.
TCCCACCACCGCCGGAACCGGAAGCGAGGTGACAAACGTCGGGGTCTTTACGAATTCCCGCACCCACGCCAAGCTTCCCCTGGTGTGCAAAGGATTCTGGGCAGATACGGCGGTCATTGATCCGGTACTGACTTACACGCTGCCCGCCGCACAAACGGCTTCTACCGGCATGGATGCGTTTTGCCACGCGATCGAGGCTTATTGGAACCGGGAGAGCCAGCCGCTCTGCGATTTTCTGGCAATCGGAGCCATGTGCGACATTTTAAAACATCTCAAAACGGCATGCACAGAACCACAAAACGAGACCGCGCGCGGCGCAATGCTGACGGCGGCGCTGACAGCAGGGGTAGCGTTCAGCCAGACCCGCACGACCGGGGTGCATGCGGTCAGCTTTCCGCTGACGACGGACTTCCACGCCAGTCACGGGGTCGCCTGTGCGATTACATTGCCTGCTTTTATTCGGGTCAGCACCGAAATGGCGGCAGAAAAAATGGATCGTTTGGCGCGGTTGCTGGGCTATGCGGATGTGCCGGCGCTTGCAGACGGGATTGAACAGCTGATGGCCGAGATCGGACTCCCAACCCGTCTGTCCGAACTGGGCGTACAGGAGAGCGATTTGCAGCACATCGCCGAGGTTGGTATGGGCGCGGCCGCGCAGATGCAGCTGACCCCGGCGGTCATGACCCAAGATACGGTCTATCGCCTGCTGCACAGCATTCTTTCATAAAGGGGTGGGAATATGGATTCGAGAACAAAGGAACAGCTGCAAAACCACGCGCAAGAGATTCGCCGCCTGACCATTTCCTCGATTGGGAAACTGTCTGCCGGGCATATCGGCGGGTCGGTGGATCTGTGCGAGCTGCTTGCCGTGCTGTACCACCATGTGATGCGCATTGACCCGGAACGTCCGGACTGGAAGGAACGCGACCGGTTTGTACTGTCGAAAGGGCACGGCGGGCCGGCAGTCTACGCGGCGCTGGCTACCCGTGGATACTTCCCAATGGAAGAACTGGATACGCTCAACCGGCCGGGCACCCATCTCCCCAGCCACTGCGATATGCTCCGCACGCGCGGCATTGACATGACAACCGGCTCTCTGGGACAGGGGTTCAGCTGTGCGGTCGGTATGGCCATTGGCGCGAAGCTGGACCGTCTGCCGTCGTATATTTATACTTGCATCGGCGACGGTGAAAGTCAGGAAGGGCAGGTCTGGGAAGCGGCTATGCTGGCGGGGAGCCGTAGGCTCGATAATCTGATCGCCTTTACCGACTACAACAAAATGCAGATTGACGGCTATATTGAGCAGGTCAACGGGCTGGAACCGTTGGATGCAAAATGGCGGGCCTTCCGCTGGCATGTGCAGGCTGTGGACGGGCATGACATCGCGGCAATCGCACACGCAATCGACAATGCACAGAAAATCAAGGGGCGTCCCTCCATGATTCTTCTGAATACCGTGAAAGGCAAGGGCTGTGATTTTGCGGAAAACCGGTTAGGCAGCCATAATATGAAAGGGATCACAGAGGAAATGTGGCGCGGCGCAGTGGAAGCGCTGAGAGTGGGGCAGGTGTGAAAATGGAGCGAGTAAAAGAACAAAAGGCCATGCGCGAGGCGTATTCAGATCTGCTGCTGGAATACGGCGCGCAGGACGAACGGATCTGTATTGTAGACGCCGACTTGATGAATGCCGCATCAACCAACCGGTTTCAGGCGCAGTTTCCTGATCGGGCGATCGACGCAGGCGTCGCGGAGGCAAACATGATCGGTGTGGCGGCAGGGCTTGCGGCCATGGGGAAGATCCCATTTACACACAGCTTTACCGCATTTGCAAGCCGCCGATGCTGTGACCAGGTGACGCTATCGGTTGCTTATGCAGGGCGTAACGTCAAAATGGTCGGCAGCGACCCCGGGATCTCTGCCGAGCTGAACGGCGGCACGCATATGAGCATGGAAGATGTTGCGATCATGCGCACAATCCCTGGAATGGTCGTCTTTGAACCAGTTGACGGCGCACAGCTGCGGGCCGCATTCCCGCAGATTTTGGCGCATCCCGGGCCAGTCTATCTCCGGCTATTCCGCAAACAGGCCTGGAGCGTCTGGCCGGAGAATATGCCGTTCCAGCTGGGGAAAGGCGCTGTACTGCGCGAAGGCAGCGGCGTTTCGATTTTTGCAAGCGGGATCATGGCTGCAGAAGCGCTGGAAGCCGCAGAACAATTGGCCGCCGAGGGAATTTCCGCCGAGGTCATCAATCTTCATACCATAAAGCCGCTCGACGCCGAGCTTGTTCTCGCAAGCACCGGCAAAACGGGGTGTGCGGTAACCGCGGAGAACGCAAGCATTCTCGGCGGGCTGGGCAGCGCGGTCATGGAGTGCCTTTCGGAGGCAGCGCCCTGCCCGGTTCAGCGGGTCGGCGTACAGGACCGGTTCGGCGAGGTCGGCGATATGGCCTATCTGCAGGAAGCGCTGGGCCTACGGGCCACAGATATTGTACAGGCAGCCCGCAAGGCAATCTCGCAAAAACATTGAAAACAGGGAGGGAACGGCATCCTTTGCCGAAAAAGACTATGGATACAAAAAACATTATTATTGCATCAGACCGGGCGGGCTTCCCGCTTAAGGAAGCGCTGAAAGAGCACCTGAAACAGTCTGGATATACTGTGACAGACGTTGGCAGCCAAGATACCGGCGACGGCGGGATGGCATATTGGCAGGCGGCAGAAAACCTCGCGCCCCGCGTCAGCAATGGCGAATTTCAACGCGGCGTACTGATCTGCGGTACCGGCATGGGGATGAGCATTGCCGCAAACAAATATCCGAACGTGTACGCAGCGCTCTGCGAAAATACATTCTGCGCACATAACTGCCGCGCCATTAACAATGCAAATGTGCTGGCGCTGGGCGGCTGGATCACGCCGCCATACGCGGGGATCGCGATTCTGGAAACCTTCCTGGCCACGCCCTTTTTGGACGGCGTAACCGAATGGCAACGGGAAAACTTACCGCAGTTTTTTGAAGAAATCCAAAAACTAGAACAGGCGAACTTCCGCAGCTGAAACTGGAAGCCGCCGTCTGCCGTCCCATCTGCAAGAAAGAAACCCGAGGAGCCGAAATCGGATCCTCGGGTTTTTTATGCGGGTATTGCTGCCGTAGGAACGGACGGGCGCTGCAGGATATCCGCCAATAGGCGGCAGAGGAACCGACCGGATGCCAATCCCCGTATCATACGCGCTCACACGAAGGAAAAAACAAGCCTTGCGTACCAAACCTCACTTTAAACGGACCGAAACAAGGTCTTTTACCCCTGTCATGCACCGCTCCAGCTGCTCCCTGCTGTCGCAGTGCAGCACCAGCGTGCCAATCGTTTCATTCGCCCCGGTAAAGCAATGCACCTCGTCCCCGGGTTTTACCCATAGGTCAATCTCAGCGACGCAGCGCTCCCGAAAACGTTCCTCAAGATCCAGCGCCTGAAAGATACCGCTTTCATTGCTGTGCAAAATGATTTCGCCCCAGTATCCGTGATAAACCGGCTCTGTGATCTGCGGGACAGGCATCCCCAGCGCCGCTTTCACGGAAGCCGAAATCAAATCCTGCCCGCTGGCCAGCTTCAGGATCTCCGCCAGCCGGTTTCCGCCAGCCCTCGGCGTGCACTCCATGATATAGGCTTTCCCATCCATTCCCACACGGGTCTCGATATTATAAATCGTAGTACCCATATGCAATAAACGAATCAGCCGCTGAATCTCGGACCGCAGCTCACGCTGCGCCTCTGCCGGCATGCTGGACGGCCAGACAAACCCTGCGGGCGTGTAGGGGTTATCTGCCGCTTGATCAAACCATTGGTCGTTAAAGGAACAATACGCCAACTCCCCACCGATGGAAAAACTATCTGAATCGGTGGAAAACCCTTTTTTCTCAATAAATTCCTCGACAATAAACGCGCCGGACAGCGAATACCGCAGCGCGTATTCCGCAGCCGGCAGGATTTCCTCCCTGCAGCCGGCCCGGCGGACGCCCTTGCTCCCTGCCGAATCAACCGGCTTTACAATCACAGGGAACCGGAACCGCTCCAGATCGGGCAATACATCCGCGGGCTTTCGATAGCTTCGCGAATACGGCGTATGAAACCCATTTGCCTGCAGAAACGCACGGAACCGCGCCTTATTCTGCAGCAAGGCAACCGATTCATACGGACTGGTGGGCAAGCCGAGCTGTTCCGCCGCATAAGCCGCAGAAACTACCCCCGGATCGGTCGCATAAGAAAGGATACCGTCCACCTGCCGCTTCGCCGCGAGCGCCAGAACCGCCTCCCGGTCCACAATACTGACATTCTGATACTCATCCGCATGCGAATGGGCAAAGTTATCCGGCAAATAATCGGCCGTAATAACATATACGCCCAGCGCATGCGCCGCCCGAATCGCAGGGAGTAAATAACGGCTTCCACCGAGCAGCAACAATTTTTTCATCAGGAACCCTCCATCCATGCGCCGCATTTCCTCCACAGCGCGCGGAAAAGCCGCATGATTATAAAATAGACGGGGCAAAGCGTCACGGTAAAAAACAGCATCGCCATCAGACAATACCGGTATCTGCGCCCCAAGTACAGGGTATTGACAATTCTCCACGCACAAATATGATTCAAATACACAGCCAGTGAAACCGGAGCCAGCTTTTTCAGAAATTGCGCGCGAAACAACACGGAAATATAACTGGTTTCACTGAATGTGACTGCAACCGCAACCGGCAGCAACAGCATTACCGAATAAAGAGATTCTACCCCCCTCCCCCGAGGTGGACGTCCACACATGAAAGATCAGGCCGTACAGCACTATCTCCGCCGTCGTTGCGGCAATCCGCTGCCGCTTCCCGCGATACTGCCGCAGCCGGTCCGCAATCAGCCAGCTGATCGCCCCAAAGCTCAGCCCCATCGCCGCAAGGACGATCCCGCCGGAAACCAATCCATAATATTGCCAGAACGCAAAATAGTGGTTTTCCTGGTTAAAACACCATGTATAGGAAAAAACAGCCGTAAGTGGAGCGAAAATATAGAGGTAAAAATCCTTTGACCGGGAAAGGAGCGCATACAGCGGGAGCATCACAATCAGCATGGCCGAGATATACCATGCCGGTGAATTAAGCAAGAAATGATCCAGTGAAGTGGAGGACAAAAACAGTGCCTGTACAATGACCTGAGCGCTGTCGGCCAGAGAAATCGTTTCTCCCCGCAGGAAAAGAAGAAAGCGGAAAACGGCAAAATTCAGAAACAGCGCGCTCCAATACGGATTGGCCAACTGCTTCAGCCGCATGGTTACAAATTCAGACGCCGCTTTCGAAGGGGAGACCGTTCTGTCCGGCTGCTTCCCATAATGATGGACCATAAGCATCCCGGAGACAATAAAGAAAAAGAAGACCGCCCACGCACCCGCCGCCTGCGGGATTACAAATTTTGTATGTTCGCCGAGAAACGTATCTGAATGTGAGATCAGGACAAGGACTGCAAAAAACAGCTTCATAACATCAAGCTGATAGTTTCTGGCTGTTATTTTTTCCTGCACGCCAGGCGCCCCCCTTCCCCCTTTGTTATCCAAGGATGATATCGCAAACCGCATCCGCTTCCTGCGGCGTCAAATCCGCATAGAGCGGCAGCGTCAGCACGCGGTCTGCAAAGTAGTGCGAAACCGGCGTCTTTTCCGCCGGATACGCATTCCCGTAGCATTCCGCACTGTCCACAGAGGGATAAAAATATCTTCTTGCAATCATGTCATGCTCGGCCAGCAGGGACAGAATCTCTTCCCGGTTCCTGCGGTAGCCGTCAAAAATCACAGGATAATACGCATAATTATAAGTAACGCCAGGCTGGGGCTCAATCAGCCGGATGCCCTTTACCCCGGTCAGCCGTTCCGTGTAGCGAGTGGCCGCCTGCTTCCGCTTTGCTATTTCATCCTCGATATGGCGCAAATTGCAGATCCCCATCGCCGCCTCAAATTCATTCATGCGTGCATTCGTGCCAATGTAGCCAATCGTATCGTTCCCAGTGAATCCGAAATTTGTAATATTATCAATCGCACGGAAGCGCTCTGCATCCCGAAAAGAAACGACGCCGCCTTCGATGGTATGGAATACTTTGGTGGCATGCGTACTGAACATCGCCGCATCCCCGTAATTTCCGATGCCAACACCATGGATCGTTTCCCCAAAGGCATGCGCCGCATCATAGATCACGGTAAGCCCATACTGATCTGCAATCCGCTGGATTGCCTCAACATGGCACACATAGCCATAAACGTGGGTCGCCACAATCGCCGAAGTCCGGGGGGTAATCAACGCTTCCAACCGGTTCTCGTCAATCGTCAAATCCACCTCGTTGATATCGCAAAAAACAGGGGTCAACCCATTTCGGATGATGGCATGAGAAGTTGAAATGTGCGTAAAAGGGGTAGTAATCACTTCGCCTCGGATGCCAGAGGTCTGAATCGCGACCTCCATCGCAACGTGTCCGTTGGCGAACAGCGCCACGTTTGGGACGCCGAGATAATCCTTCAGCCGTCCTTCAAATTCCCGGTGGATTGCGCCGCGGTTTGACAGCCAGCGGGATTCCCACATAGGCTTGATTGCTTCACAATATTCCTGAAATGCAGGCATAGAAGATCGGGTAACGGGTATCATAATCAGTTTCCTCCGTTCAAATCAAAAGTTGCAGTCGCTGTCTTTCAGCTGTGGCGCGTTCCGGTCCTTCTCCGACACCGTAATCGGATCAATCCCCCAGGGGATGCCGAGCGCAGGATCCAGATAGGAAACCGTGCGGTCATGCGCCGGCGAATAGAGATTGTCGGCCCGGTATTCTATCTCGGAATACTCCGTCAGGGAAAGCACTGCATGTCCAAATCCTCTCGGCAAAAACAGCTGCTTTTTATTCTCTGCGCTCAGCTCGACACAGACAAACTGCCGGTAGGTCGGCGACTGCTTTCGCAGGTCAACCGCATAATCCCGTACCCGCCCGTTGGTGCAGCGCACAAGCTTTGCCTGGGCGTATGGGAGATTCTGAAAGTGAATCCCGCGCAGCACCCCCTTTTTCAGGGAAGCAATATGGTTATCCTGTACGAACGTGCAGTGAATGCCGCATTCGGAAAGGTTTCTGGTCGAATAACTCTCCATAAACCAACCCCGTTCGTCACAAAAGGTTTTAGGCGTCAGGATTAGGACGCCCTCCAGCTCTGTTTTTTCACACTCCATCAAAACCCTCCCTCTCTTGTCCGCCGGCGCATTCTTCCTGTATCATCCCCTGATATTCTCCGTTCCGGATTGCCTCCCACCAGGCGCGGTGCTCCAGATACCATCGGATGGTTTTCAGAATTCCTTCCGAAAATTTCGTTTGCGGCAGCCATCCCAGCTCCTTCTGCATTTTTGCCGGATCGATCGCATAACGCATGTCGTGCCCTTTCCGGTCTTCTACGAATGAAATCAGGCTCTCCGGCTTTCCGAGTTCTTTGCAGATCAGCTTTACAATCTCAATGTTTTTCATTTCATTATGACCGCCGATGTTATACGTTTCCCCCACCCTGCCGTCATGCAAGATCCGGTCAATCGCGCAGCAATGATCCTCCACATAGAGCCAATCGCGCACATTTTCACCCGTCCCGTAAACCGGAAGCGCCTTCTCCTCAAGCGCATTGATCAGCATAAGCGGAATCAGCTTTTCCGGAAACTGATAGGGCCCATAGTTGTTCGAGCAGCGAGAAATCGTCGCCGGCAGCCCAAAAGTGCGGTGATAGGCCAGCACAAGCAAATCGGCGGCGGCCTTTGATGCAGAATACGGGCTGGACGCGTGCAGCGGGGTCGCCTCTGTGAAAAAGAGTTCCGGGCGGTCAAGCGGGAGATCGCCATATACCTCGTCGGTAGAAACCTGATGGAAGCGGCCGACGCCGGATTTCCGACAGGCGTCCATCAAAACCTGTGTGCCAAGAACATTGGTTTCGAGAAAAACAGAAGGATTCTCGATGGATCGGTCGACATGGCTTTCCGCGGCAAAATTTACGACGATGTCGGGCTTTTCTTCCGCAAACAGGCGTTCCATCGCCGCACTGTCAGTGATCGAGGCCCTTACAAACCGGAATCCCGGATGATTCATGACGGGCTCCAGCGTCGAAAGATTTCCGGCATAGGTCAGCGAATCCACACAGATGATCCGGTAACCCGGATGCCGGTCCCGCATGTAAAAAATAAAATTGCTCCCGATGAATCCGGCGCCGCCCGTTACAACGACAGTCATTTTACGCCCTCCTCTGCAATTGAAAGAATGTATTTTCCATAGTCTGTCATGGACAGCTGTTCTCCAAGCCGGCGGAGCTGCTCTGTGGAAATAAAGCCCTTTCTCCAGGCGATTTCCTCAATGCACGCGATGTAAAACCCCTGCATTTCCTGCACGGTTTTGACAAATCCACTGGCCTTGTGCATCCCCTTTGGAGAACCGGTATCCAGCCAGGAGATTCCGCGTCCCATCAGCGTCACGGTCAGCCGCCCGTTTTTCCGGTATTCGTTATTGACCGAGGTAATCTCAATCTCTCCCCGCGCAGACGGCTGCACCTGCTTTGCAATCCTGACCACTTGGTTGTCGTACAGATATAAACCAGGCACTGCATAGTTGGATTTGGGGCAGCGCGGTTTTTCCTCAATGGAAATGACCCGGTTCTGTTCGTCAAATTCCACGACCCCAAATTCACGCGGATCCCTTACCATGCAGCCGAAAACAGCCGCCCCGCCGTTTTCAATATTTTTTTTCGCATTTTGCAGCAAAAGAGACAAATTCTGCCCGTAAAATACATTGTCTCCCAGGACCAAGCAGACGCTGTCCTGGGAAATAAAATCCTCGCCGACCAGAAACGCGTCGGCTAACCCGCGGGGCGTTTTCTGCGCCGCATAGTGCAGCGAAAGCCCCAGGCTGGAGCCGTCCTGCAGCAGCTGCTGATAGTGCGGAAGATCCTTTTCGGTCGATATGATCAGGATTTCCCGGATCTCCGCCAGCATCAGTACAGAAAGCGGATAATAAATCAGGGGTTTGTCATAAATCGGGAGCAGCTGTTTGCTGACCGCAATGGTATTCGGAAACAAGCGCGAACCGGTCCCCCCAGCAAGTATGATTCCTTTCATTTGCATCACCTCAACGACTCGTGCGGCCCGGGCAAACGCCGTCTGCCCGGCATCTGTTTCGCCAGCTTTTTTGCCCAAAGCCTTCTATGGCTTTCCGGCGGGAAAAGATGGTACAGCAGCCTTTTTTTCAGAGGGCACTCCACATCAATTCGCGCAGTTTCTTGAATCCGGAACGGTTTTTCCCGCAGGTACGTTATGTAAATCCCCAAAAACCGCTCGCCAAGGTAGCCGTCCGTCCGTGGCGCGACGGCCTCCCCCGCAGCCGCCTTCCTGCGGTCGAATTCCTCCAGGCAGGCAAACAGGATCCGGCAGTATTCCTGAAAACAGGCGCTGCGCATAATAAACATATTGCAAAAATAGTGCATGCGCTGCGAGACATAGGTTTCGGCCGCCCTTGTAAGCTCGGGAAAAAGCGCAGACAGGATCTGAAGGAACAACTCTAAATCCTGCTTCTGGTGTCCCTTGGCGCTTCCATAATGCTCCGCGACCGTCATCCCCATATCTTCTGGATAAGGGATCAATACGTCGCATCCTTGCAGGCGGCGGACGATCTCCTGCCCGGACCTTAAATAGCGCTGCTGCTGCCGTGGGGACAGCCTCTTTTTCGCAAGATACTTCCGGGAAACCGTTTGATCAAAACAGAAAAAACGCCGGTAATGACAAAAACCGTAATATTCCGCCGAAAGGTTTTTCCACACATAATATTGCACGGTCAGCTCACAATACGTATGATTTTTGGCGGAAATCTCCCCGTTTGGCCCGATATCCGGAAGCGCCCCCCGCACAGGCGGATGCAGGCGCGCGCCGCCCTGCATAGGGACACAGAGCGGCGGCACAACCGAAAAATGGCTGTGGCAGCAAAGTCCGATCAGGACCTGCTGATTTTGAATTTCTGTCAGCATTCGGACAACAGCTCCCGCTCTGCCGCCTGAAGCGCTGACAAAATCACTTCATCCATATTGCAGTACCGGAATTCCCCCAGCCGCCCGCCAAAGATCACATGGGGCTCTGTTCTGGATCTTTCAAGATATTTCTGGTAAACCGTCATATTTTTCTCGTCCCTCACCGGATAAAATGGCTCCATGCCTTCCGTCCATTCCTGTGGATATTCCTTTGTAATGACCGTATTCGGCTGCGTCCCGCCGGTAAAGTGCTTATGCTCAACAATCCGGGTATAGGGGACGTCCGCCGCGGTGAAATTCACAACCGCATTTCCCTGATAATCAGGCTCTGCAATCTCCTCATGTGCAAAACGGAGGCTCCGGTATTCCAATACGCCTTCCGAGCAGCCATAATATTCGTCAATCCGCCCAGTATAAACGGTTTTTTCCGCCGCATCCGGATGGGCCAGAACGTAGTCCCGATACGCCGTGTTTAAAAGCACGTCCGAGCCTTCCAACAGTTTCGATACAAGGCTGTCATATCCTTCCACCGGGATTCCCTGGTATGGATCCTCAAAATACCGGTTATCGTAGGTGAAGCGCAGCGGCAGCCTTTGGATGACCGACGGCGGCAGCTGTGTGCAGGGACGCCCCCACTGTTTCTGCGTATATCCCTTGATCAGCTTCTCATAAATCGAGGTTCCAACCATAAGCAGCGCCTGCTCCTCCAAGTTGCCCGGCTCAGAAATTGCAAGAGCAGAAATTTCCTCCCGGATCCTTTCCTTTGCTTCCTTCGGGGTCGCCGTACCGAGAATCTGATGGAAGGTATTCATATTAAACGGCAGATTATAAATGACGCCTTGGTAATTTGCCAGCGGCGCATTCACAAAAGGACGAAACGACGCGAACTGACAAACATAGTTCCAGACGCGTTCGTTGGAGGTATGAAAAATGTGCGGACCATATTGGTGAACCGGAATGCCAAACAAATTTTCCATATGTGCGTTTCCGCTGATATGGTTCCGCCGGTCAATCACCAGGCATTTCCGTCCCGCCTTTGTCGCCTCATGTGCGAAAACAGCCCCGTACAATCCGGCCCCCACAATCAAATAATCATACGGCTTCTTCTTTGGTTTCGGGGGACGGCGTTCCAGGAAACGGATATCCTCCCCATGCGACAGAAATTCCTGATAGCGGTCGCACAGCTCATCGCACGGGCCAAAGGCTACCTGGCTGCCCTTGTTCAGCCATAGGACTTTATTGCAGAGGCTCCGGATCTGCGCAAGCGAATGGGAAACCAATATGGTCGTGCTGCCGCCGGAAATAATCTCACGCATTTTCGCAGCGCTTTTTTCCTGGAACGCGCCGTCCCCAACCGAAAGCACCTCATCCAGGATCAGGATATCCGGCTGAACCATAGACGCGATGGAAAATGCCAATCTGGACTGCATACCCGATGAGAGCTGTTTGAAAGGCCGGTTTTCAAACTGCTGCAGCTCGGAAAAATCAAGGATCTGCGCATAGATCTCATCCATGAACCGCCGGGTATAGCCGAGCATTGCGCCGCGCAGATATGCGTTTTCTTTCACGGTCAGATTGCCGTCAAAACCGGATACCAACTCCAGCAGCGCTGAAATGTTCCCTTTCGCAAGGATCGTACCGCGCGTCGGCTCCATAATCCCGGCGATTGCTTTGAGGATGGTCGATTTCCCCGCGCCGTTGCTGCCGATAATCCCCAGCATATCGCCCTTTTCCAGCTGGAAGCTCACGTCGTTGACTGCCATGAACGATTCTACGCGGTATTGTTTCTTCAGGCGCCGCATGGTCCATTCCTTCAGCCCGATGTCCTTGAAATCCCCTATTTTGTAACGGATCGAAACATTTTTGACTGTTAAAATGGGACTTTGCTCTATCATTTCAATGTTCACTTTATAACTCTCCGGATCAGAAATAGTACAGGAATTCATGGTTGTATTTCTTATAGGTGAATGCCCCGATAAGCAGGACGGCCAATGTATAACAGAGGATGATCCCGTGGGACTCCAAAGAGGGCACCGCCGCATCCAGGATCACCGAGCGGAAATAACCGATAAAGGAATACAGCGGATTGATCAGAAACATCCTCTGCATCCCCTCGTCAAAACCGCTTGTAGAATAGAAGATGGCGGAAACCCACATAATCAGCTGAGAGAATACCCCCCATAAATACTGCATATCGCGGAAAAACACGAACAGCGCCGATAAGATCAGCCCCACGCCGATATTAAACACAATCAGACAGCAGATGGGATATACCAGCAGCAGATAGACCGGCGTAACGGAAAGCCCGTCAAGCAGGATAAAGAGGAAAAGCAGCAGTAGGACCAACCCGAAGTTGATCAGGGAAGAGATATTTTTGGAGAGCAGGAAAAGGTACTTTGGAATATTGACCTTGGTGAAGATCGAGGCGTTATCCAGCAGCGACGTCATCCCCTGTGTCGTGGCGTCGTTAAAAAAACCAAACACCATTTGTCCCGTAAACATATA